>JAFMKE010000049.1 GCA_017853115.1 Verrucomicrobiota bacterium | reverse complement strand
ACCGCTTCATAATCCGGCACGAGAATACGTCCACAATGCTCACAAATAATCATTTTCTTTTGATCATCAATGTCAATCTGAACCTGTGGTGGAATAGTTGCATGACAACCACCGCATGAATCTCTCTCAACACTTACCACGGCTAAACCATCTCTATAAGCCTTTCTAATCCGGTCATAAGCTTTTAACAAAGCATCCTCCACTTGGCCTCTCGCTTTCTCCGATTCTTTCACGAGCGATTTCTCTTCAGCATCCGTTTCTTTTGTAATGCGCTCCAATTCTTCCTGCTTCTCTTTCAATTGCTCTTGAATTCCGTCAACTTTATCTTTGCTTTCCTCTAGATAAACTTTTTTACTCTCCAAGTTTTCTTTCGCCTGACGGATTTTCTTTTCAGCAAGCTGAATTTCTAATTTCTGCATACCAACTTCTTTGGTCAATGCATCAAACTCTCGGCTATTTTTAACATTGTCCATCTGCTTTTCGTACTTCGCAATCAACTCGTTAGACTTTTTGATAGAGATCTCTCTTCCAGACAATTCCTCTTCTACTTCGTCGATTTCAGCTTCAATTTTAGCAATTCGAGTATTCAAACCTGCCAAGTCATCCTCTAAATCTTCAACTTCCATCGGAAGTTCGCCCTTTAAAGTTTGAATTTTATCGATTTGAGTATCGATTGTTTGCAGTTTGTACAAAGCTTGCATCTTTTCAGCAGCTGTAAGTTCTTTTTTTGCCATAACGCTTAAATAAAATAGTTTACTGGATTTGTGTTTATTTCCGTCAAAAGGAATGCAAAATTACGAAATTTTTTATTCAATTTGTCTATTAATAATTCTGAAGTAAATTGTTCGCTTTCGTAGTGGCCAATATCTGCTATAATCAGTTGATTTTCAGCATCAAAAAATTCATGGTATTTAAAATCTCCCGTTATAAAAACATCCGCTCCTGCTGCTTTCGCGTGGGGCAACAAAAAGCTTCCCGCTCCTCCACACCAAGCGACACGTTGAATCTCATGCTTGCAAATGGGCGTATGGCGCACGACGGGCACACCAAATATGGACTGTAATTGCTTAAAGAAATCAATTGTTTTCATTGGCTCAGCCAGGTCACCAACCATGCCCGATCCACGCTCTTGATTTAGATTAGCTAAAGGAATAAGATCGTAAGCGACCTCTTCATAAGGATGGGCCTTTCTTAATGCACGTAAAACTTTATTCGCCAAATGTTTCTCGACCAAGACTTCAAGCTTAAACTCCTGCACTTCTTCTTGTACGCCTTTCGAACCTATAGTGGGATTCGCCAAATCATTGGCTTTAAATGTTCCCAATCCCTCATTTCGAAAACTAGCTTCATGATAATTTCCAATCCGACCTGCACCAGCGTCAAAAAGCGCTTCCAAAACTTGCTTTTGTGCTGACAAAGGGACAAAAGTGATTAACTTGAACAAAGTTTCACCCTTGGGAGCAAGTATCTGACAATTCATCGCCCCAATTTTTTCTCCAATTTTGGCATTAACACCGCCGAGTACATTATCTAAGTTGGTATGAATAGCATAAATGGCGATATCATGCTGAATGGACTTAATAATTACACGTTCTACATAACTTTTACCCGTAATACGTTTTAATCCACGAAACACAATGGGGTGATGGGCTATTACCAGGTTAGCGCCTTTGCCAATAGCTTCATCTATCACCTCTTCGGTAACATCTAAACAAACGAGCGCTTTAGTCAGATCTTTTTGCTCATCTCCTACAATCAATCCTGAATTATCATATCCTTCTTGAAGATATGTTGGTGCTAACTCTTCCAAAAATCGGGTAAGCTCAATTATTTTCATAGAGTAAATTTAAGGAATTTGCTTAAGTACGATAAGAAATCTACTATTTAGCGAACAAAGATGTATTTCTTTCAGTTAAACGTTTATAAAACTATACATATGAATTTAGGTAAAGGAGATAAGGCACCGATGTTTGAAGCCAAAGATCAAGACGGAAATTTAATTAGCTTGTCGCAGTTCTCAGGCAAGAAAATATTATATTTCTATCCGAAAGATGACACGCCAGGGTGCACGGCGAATGCCTGTGACTTCAGAGATAATTTTGCGGAACTGAAAGATTTAGGATTTGACGTTATCGGTGTAAGTAGTCAGGACGAAAAATCGCATACAAAATTTATTGCCAAGTATAATTTACCTTTCCCACTGATTGCAGATACCGACCTTAAGGTACACCACGCCTATGGGGTTTGGGGAAAGAAAAAATTTATGGGAAGGGAATATGATGGGACCCATCGCACAACGTTTTTGATTGACGAAGACAATAATATTATCGATGTCATAACTAAAGTAAAAACGAAAGCTGCCACAGATCAAATCAAAGCTTTACTGAGTAAATAAATGTGTACTTATCGGTGCAATTGACGCAGTTATTCTAGCTCGAATGTGGATATAATTGCTTTTTAAGCGTCTGTTTAGATGCTATCTTTGTAACTATCGCCTGCTTATATGCAGGATTCAGTCCAAAACTGGAATAATTTAGTAAGGTAGATTCAATGAACGAGCAGAACGAAAACGACAATAATACGCAATCGAACCAAATCATTAAGGTAGATGGCATGTACCAAGATTGGTTCTTAGATTACGCGAGTTATGTAATACTCGAACGTGCAGTGCCATTAATCAATGATGGAATGAAACCGGTTCAACGTCGTATTCTTCATGCTATGAAAGAAATGGACGATGGTCGTTTTCATAAAGTGGCCAACATCATTGGTCAAACGATGCAATACCACCCGCATGGGGATGCCGCTATTGGAGATGCACTCGTTAAACTAGGCCAAAAAAATCTTTTGATTGATTGCCAGGGAAACTGGGGAGATGTTCGAACTGGCGATAGTGCAGCTGCTCCGCGTTATATTGAAGCAAGATTAACCAAATTTGCTTTAGACGTTCTTTTCAATAAAGAGACAACTGAGTGGCAACTATCTTATGATGGAAGAAAGAATGAGCCGATAGCCCTTCCGGCCAAGTTCCCTTTGCTGCTAGCCCAAGGTGTTGAAGGTATAGCTGTTGGCTTGTCAACGAAAATTCTTCCACATAATTTCAATGAACTCATCCAAGCTTCCATCAAAATACTGAAAGGGAAACGGGTGAAAATTTATCCAGATTTCGATACAGGAGGCTATATTGACATAGACGACTATAACGGTGGTGAGCGTGGCGGGAAAGTTAAGGTTCGTGCAAAAATTGAGGTCTCAGACAAGAAAACCTTAAAAATAACCGAAATCCCTTTTAGCACAACTACCTCTTCTTTGATTGATTCAATTATTAAGGCTGGGGATAAAGGGAAAATTAAGATTAAAAAAATAGTTGATAATACAGCAAAAGACGTTGAGATTGAAATAGAACTTCAATCCGGAGTTTCCCCGGACGTTACTATTGATGCGCTCTATGCATTCACCCAATGTGAACAAAGTATATCACCAAACGCCTGTGTTATTATTGATGATAAGCCGCACTTCTTAAGCGTAGAAGATATACTTCAAATTTCTACTGAAAACACTAAAGACTTATTAAGGAGAGAACTCGAAATCAAGCAAGCCCACCTCAATGAGAAATGGCATATGTCCTCTTTGGAAAAAATCTTTATCGAGAACAGAATTTACCGAGATATTGAAGAGGCAGAAACATGGGAAGATGTGGTGACCAATATCTACAAAGGACTCTACCAGTATATTTCGACCCCATCAAAACCGAACAAAAATACAGGTGTTGTTGAACTTATTCGGGATATTACTGATGAGGATGTGGTGAAATTGACCGAGATAAAAATCAAAAGAATTTCAAAATACGACTCCTTCAAGGCAGAAGAGTACATTAAAAATCTTGAAAGTGAATTGGAGGAAGTGGCTCATCATTTAGCACACCTTACCGACTTTGCCATAGCCTACTTTGAAAATTTATTGGACAAGTATGGGAAAGGACAAGAGAGAAAAACCGAAATACGGAACTTCGAAAATATCGAGATAAGTGAGGTTGCGGCCAATAACACCAAACTCTATGTAAATCGTGAAGAGGGATTCGTAGGTTCGGGTTTGAAAAAAGACGAATTCGTCTGCGATTGCAGTGACATTGACGACATTATTATTTTCCGTAAAGATGGCGTAATGATGGTTTCAAAAATTGAAGACAAAAAGTTCGTAGGCAAGAACATTCTTCATGTTGCAGTATGGAAAAAAGGTGATGAACGCACGATTTATCATTTGATTTACGCCAATTTGCCCGATGGCAAAAACTATGTTAAACGATTTGCTGTAAAGTCGATAACAAGAGATAGAGAATATCAACTCACGAAAACAGACAAGGCTAAAGTCGTTTATTTCCAAGCGCACCCTAATAGTGAGGAAGAAGTTGTTTCTGTTCACTTAAGTGCTAATTCGAAAGCAAGACAAAAACAGTTTGAATACGATTTCGGTGAATTAGCCATCAAAGGAAGAGATTCAGCAGGCAATGTCTTAACCAAATATCCGATTCGCAAAGTAGAACAAAAAACTATCGGTGCTTCCACCTTAGGCGGGGTAGATATTTGGATTGATAAAACCGTTGGTCGTTTAAACAAAGATGAGCGCGGAGAATACCTCGGAAGCTTCAATACAGGCGATCAAATACTCATTGTATACAAAAATGGTTCGTATGAAATCGGTGGTTTTGAACTAAGCAATCGTTACGAAATGTCAAACATTCTTTTGCTTGAAAAACATGTAGAAGACAAACCTATTTCATGTATTTATTATGATGGAGAATCTAATGAGTATTATGTCAAACGCTTCTTAATAGAAACCAAGACTGAAGGTCAAAAATTTCATTTCATCAGTGACCATAAAAAATCTCATATCGCCGTAGTTACGACAAATGAAAAATCTTCGGCTAGTTTCACTGTAATTAAAGGAAAGTCGAAAGATAAAGTAGAAGAACAGATAGATATCAGTGCATTCATTGATGTGAAGGGATGGAAAGCTCTAGGGAATAAACTAAGTGCTTACCGTGTAACTGGGAAGATAAAGCTTATCGAATCCGAAGAGCAAATAATTGATGAAGACAATGAACACCAAGCCAATTCTGAACCCCTAAAAGAAGAAATTCCTAAAACAGAGAAAACAAACACCCCTCAACCAGCTTCATCCGATAAGGCAGAAACCGATGAATCGAAAAACAAGAGTAGCGAAAAATACAAACCAGGCGATACGCTTGAATTCGATTTTTAGGCTTTGACCAGCCAGACTTTTTCAAATTATACATATATTGTTGCATGACCATTTTAGAATGGATTGGAGTTGTAGCTATCGTGTATCTCGCAATTTGTCTTGTTGCGTATTACACCCAAGAATTTTTTCTGTTTCATCCAGAAAAACTCGATAAGGATTTTAAGTATCAATTTGCTTATCCTCACTATGAATTTTTTCTTGATACGGAAGATGGTCATCTAATCAATGGACTGCACTTTCAACTACCGAAAAGCAAAGGAGTAGTTTTTTATTTTAAAGGCAATACAAGAAGTATAAAAGGATGGGGTAAATACGCCCGAGATTTTCTCAGCAAGGGTTTTGATTTTTTCGTAATCGATTATCGAGGCTTTGGGAAATCCACTGGAAGGAGATCAGAACGCAATATCGAACTGGATACACAAATTGCCTATGACTATCTGAAAAATTATTACGCAGAAAGTGAAATTGTACTTTACGGGAGAAGCATCGGATCGGGCTTTGCTGCAAGTTTGGCTGCGAGCAACCATCCGAATAAACTTATTTTAGATTCTCCATATTACAGCATGTATCACCTAGCGAAAATTTTTCTCCCTTTCTTGCCCATAGCATCAATTCTAAACTATCATATTCTAACTTATCAGCATATCCAAAATGTAAAATGTCCAATTTTTATTATTCATGGCACAAGCGACAAGCTCATTCCATACCGTCACGCCCTGAAGTTGAGTCAGCTAAATTTCCGCAGCCATTTGATTAGAATTAAGGGTGGTGGCCACAACAATCTCCCTGAGTATTCCGCTTATCACCACCATATCTATGAAATACTCAACGATTCTTTCGAAGAACCTTCATTTTTCGAAGAGATCTTCTAGCTTAACCCAACAAACTGAAACCCAGCCTGACAGCTTACATAAAATTTTAACCTTCAGAAAATTAGATATTATGATTTGATCCACAGGCTTATCGCCATGGCCGTCACTGCAATAAGCATAAACCATTTGATGTATTTTTGTCCACCGGCAGTAGACCAACGACTAGCCCACCATGCACCTATTGACATACTAAACGCCAAAGAAAGTCCATAAAACAAATTAATCTGTCCATCAAGTGCAAAAACTACTATAGCCGACAAGGTGTATACAAGCATGATTGTAGCTTTGGCCACATTTGCTTCCAACAGTGAATATCTATTAATAAAACTTAAAGCAGCCATAATGAATAATCCTGTACCCGCCTGAATAAATCCGCCATAAATTCCGGTCAAGAACAGCGCAAAAACCGCAAAAACCTTGTGTTTTAGACCCATACGATGAACGAGTTTTTGCCCATCCTTCAATTGCAAGGATGGATTTATTGCTGTCATTACAACAACAAGAATCATCACAACGGCAAGAATTTTATTGAAGACCCCATCAGAAATTTCCAAAGCAATTTTCGATCCTATAATTGCACCGAGCAAAGCAGCAACCCCCAATATAAAACCAAACTTGCCAGCAAACTGCTTTTTACTCCTGTACCCGCCTATCGCCGTAGCGTTTTGGAAAAGTATGGCAATGCGGTTTGTGCCATTTGCCATAGTAGAATCTAAACCCAAAAAGATTAAGAGTGGCATAGTCAGTAAGGAACCCCCTCCGGCCATAGTGTTAATAATGCCCGCCAAAAAACCAACCACAACGAGGAGCAAAACTTGCCAAAAATCCATACAACAAAGTTATGTGTTTATCTTTACAACTTATTAAGCAAGTACCTCATGAATAAAACCGCTTTGATAGTTGGTGCCAGTGGATTAGTCGGTGGCCATCTATTAGAACTTCTTCTAGCCAATGAAAGCTTCAGTCAGGTATTCAGCCTTGTAAGAAAGGCATCAAATAAAAAGCATAAAAAACTAGTCGAGCTAGTCTTTGATTTTAATGATGACTTAGCCTACAACAAGCTACCAAAAACAGATTTAGCTTTTTGTTGCCTCGGAACAACCATCAAAAAAGCAGGTTCTCAAGCAGCGTTTAAAAAAGTGGACTGGGAATATCCACTAAAACTCGCAAAGGCATTGAAAAAAGATAACTCTAACTCATTTCATATAATCACCTCATTGGGTTCTGATGCGCAATCACTGATTTTTTACAGCAAAGTAAAAGGAGAACTTGAGAATGATTTAAAAAAATTAGATTTCAAATACCTGTCTATTTATCAGCCTTCTTTACTTTTAGGAAATCGGCAGGAAAAAAGATGGGGAGAGAAGTTTGCGATCTCCATCTTTCCGCGTTTTGATTTTCTCCTACAAGGTGGTCTGAAAAAATACAGGGCAATTGAGGCGGAAGATGTAGCTAAAGGAATGATATATGGAGCACTTAATGAAACAAATAACATACAAACTTATTTATCCGATGAGATTAAAGATATGGCTGACAAGCTTCATACTATTGACTAGTGCTTCCTTGCATGCACAATTGCAGTACTTGGACAATGACACAAGTAATTTTTTAAAAATAATGCTTGTTGGCGATTTAAGTATTGATGATAAAATTTTGGAAGCTTCATACTTACCGAGTAGAAAGGTGTACGACTTCCACTATATTTTCCATTACATTCGACCTGTGCTCAATTTAGCCGATATCGTTGTAGGTAACCTGGACAACTCTTTTGGAACGGATGAGGACTTTTTAGAATCGGGGATGAAAACCATTCCGTCTTCTTATGGAGAAGCGCTGAAATATGCAGGGTTTAATCTACTAACGAATGCCAATCGAAGTGCACTGCATCAAGAGTTAAATGACTGGAAGGCAAATAAAGCTTATTTAGATACGATAGGCGTGTGGCAGATCGGTTCATTTGAAAACGAAAAAGACCGGTTTCAGCGAAATCCCTTAATCGTGGAAAAACATGGCATCAAAGTGGCCTTTTTCAATTATATTGATGGTATTCCCTATTATCCCGAATTATCTCCACTGGTCAATGGGCTAAAAGAAGAACTCATAGAACGAGATTTCCAGTTAGCAAAAAATCGCGGTGCCGATTTTATCATTGTATACATGAATTGGGGCGATGAATTAGAATCTTCCCCGAATAAAAGACAGCAGAATTTAGCAAAAGTTTTTTTTCAATCAGGGGCGAATATAGTGGTTGGCTCTAATCCTCATGTGGTGCAGGATGTAGAGCATAATGACGAGATGATAAATGGCTACCCCAGCAGTTCAATTGTAGCCTATTCGCTTGGAGATTTTGTAAGTGACAAGGACTCTCCACTTCAAAACAGCGCTTGTATTTTGGAACTAATCATTGAAAAACACAAAGAAAGCGGAGTAACTTTTGTCAAAGATGTAGGCTACATACCAACTTTCAGCGGCATGTACGACAATGGTGGTCAAGCTAAATATGCAATAATGCCAGTTTCTCAAGTAGAAAAAAATAACTTAACACCGCCCCTTTCCACGACGGAAAAACAATGGATGAGTGGCGCTTCCGAATTAGTCAGACGAAAATTCAGCGGCGAGATAAAAGAAGTAGAATATGAATTATCGGATGCTATTATTGACGATGTTGCCGAAGTGTTAACTGTCACAAAGCGGCCACTAAACGAAAGTAAAGAATTTATCCTTGGCACAAGCAATCACCTACTACTTGCCTTGGGCGGATTCTTAGAAGAGGAGGAAGAAGAAATTATAAGTGCACCAGTGATAGAAGAAGGTATTATCTATAAGATTCAATTTCTAAGTTTACGAAGAGAAATTCCAATTGATACCCAGTATTATAAGCATTTAAAAGGTTATGAAACTTATTTTGAAGATGACTACTTTCACTACGTAATTGGACATTTTAAAGACTTGAAGCAAGCCAACAGTTTTTGCCTCGATGTGAAACGAAATGGTCATAAATATGCTTATGTTATTGCTTTTGAAAATGGGATTAAAAAGTAAAGCCCTTATATGAATTGCATTATAGACAGAGGAAATACCAAAACAAAAATTTACTTTTTTGACAGCAAGACCTTAAATCACGCTGTTCATTTTAGAAACGATGAAAATGAATTGATTGAGGATTGCCTCGAGCAAAACCAATTTGATTACGGTATCATCTCATCATCTGCCGATACGCCTGCTTATGTTGAAAAGTATAATTTAATGAGGTTTTCTCATCAAAGTAAGCTGCCAATAAAACTTAATTACCGCACACCCCACACCCTTGGCACCGATAGGATAGCCTTAGCTGTTGGCGCATTAGAAACGTACCCAGAATCAAATTCCCTGATTATCAGTTTGGGGACTTGTATTACTATGGATATCTTGAATAATAAGGCCGTTTACGAAGGTGGGATTATTGCCCCAGGCATACACATGCGAAGAAAAGCTATGCATACCCAAACCGCCAATTTGCCATTAATAGATATGAAAGCTCTTGAAAATCCTCCACTGATCGGAAAGAGCACAGAGGAAAGCATGGCAAGTGGTATAATCCATGCAACACAAGCTGAAATAAATGGTTTAATCCAACGTTTTGAGAGCATTTACAATGATTTAACAGTAATTCTTACCGGTGGCGACATGGATTTATTTGAATTCCATGCGAAAAATAAGATATTTGCGCAACCTAATTTACAAGCCATTGGCTTAAACCGAATATTAATCGATCATGTCAGCTAGGATTTTATCTATTTTAATACTGCTGGGGATTAGTTTTCTCCAAAATTTCGCTTGGAGTCAAACCTTCTCTCCCCAAAGTCAATTTGGCTTAGGTAACTTACATAGTCCTATTTTTGCTGCCAACAAAGGGATGGGAGGAATATCTGCAGCTTACAGGAGCCCGCGCGACATCAATTACCTTAATCCGGCATCATACAGCGCTATTGCATTTACCACCTTTGATATTGGTCTTCATTTAAATGGCAACGTAATTTCAGATAGTGCCCGAATCACGGATGCAGCCAATGGAGGCATTAATCACATAGCCATGGCATTTCCAGTAATTCCAAATAGATGGGGAATGTCCTTTGGCCTTCTACCCTACACGTTCAAAAACTATACTTACAACTCCGCAATAAATGAGAATGGAGTCGATTACAACTTCCAAGAAAGAGGTACAGGATCTACCTACAAGTTATATTTTGGCAATGCGATTGAAGTTAAAAATTTCAGTTTTGGATTTAACACAGATTTCCTTTTTGGAGAAGTGGATGAAACGGACAATATTCTCTTTGCTGATTCATTGAACAATATCAATACAGAAAAGCATAGTACTTTGAGAATTCAAGACCTAAGTTTCAACTTTGGTGTCCAATACCGAGTTAAAATCAACAAGCTTGAGAACGAAAATAAGGATAGAGAAAATGTTTACATGACCTTAGGCGCCTACGGAGCCCCCTCATTCAAAATTCGAAGTTTCTCTTCAAAATATACCAACTCCAGCTTTACCAGTGCCTTCACTAATGAAGAAGTTGCTATCGATTCAGCCAGTGGTGGATTCTATGGCGTAAAATCCCAGACGGTTTTACCAGCATACTTTGGTGCAGGTGTTAGTTTTGGAACAGATACAAAATGGACTGCCGGTGTAGACTTCCATTACGAAAACTGGAAAAATTTCACTAGTCCATTAAATGACCTAACACTTGCTAATGAATGGCATGTTAAAGTTGGTGGTGAAATTCTACCTAACTACAAAGGGAAAAAATATGGCAGCAATGTGAGTTATCGTTTAGGAGCTCACTTTGGAAAGTCTCGTATCACAGCGAATGGCAATAGTGTGCCAGAGTTTGGCACAACATTTGGATTTGGTTTACCGTTCGGAAAAACTTCGGGCAACTATCGTTCATACAGTCGATTAAACTTAAGTGTAGAAATTGGTAGAATAGGTGTAGTAAGTGATACAGACCTGAAAGAAAACTACTATAAAGTAACCTTGGCTTATTCGCTAAGTGATCGATGGTTTATAAAACGAAAATTTGACTAAAATTGAATATTATGAATACGATTAAACAACTAATAATGAGCTTTGCGCTTCTTGCAACGGCACAAGCCTTTGCTCAAAACGATATAGAACGCGTTCAATCTGTGGCTGATGCCATTGCAGAAAATTGTGGTTCACCACAATGGGGACCAGACAGTTTGAAATCGATTCAAAATTATTCTTTATACCGGGAGTTCAAAAAACAAGGTGACAATCAAACTGATTTGGCTACCAAAGTAAAATACTACAAGGATGCCTATAAAGGATGGAAATATATCTATCTAAATGCTCCAAGTGCACGAGAAACACCGCATTTAGATGGCTATGACATTTATGAAGCTTTTGCTGATATGGCAACAGATGAAGCGGTAAAAGAAGCCTATATCGATTCCATGTTGGCCGTTTACGATATTCGTCTAAGTTGTTTTGGTGAAACAGCTGACTTAACCATGCGTAAGGCATTTGCATGGTACAGCAAGCGAAATAAAGGGAATGAAGAGTATGTTTTCGGTTTATTCAATCGAACAGTAGATCTTTTTAACACAGAAGAGGGCAATAGTTCAATGAATATCAGTCCAGCCTTCCTTGCCCCATGGATGATTATGGCGATAAAAGCTCATAAAACAGCCAAGGTTATTGATGAAGAAGCTGTGTTTGATATTTTTGACCAAATCAATGAAATCGCTGACCATAACATGGCAGCTGGGAATGATGCGGGTAAATATAAAGGAGCTGCCGATAAATGTTTTGAATACATGGATAAATACGGATACCTTGATCCAGAAACAATCAGTGCGTTGGCAACGAAAAAATATAATGAAAGCCCAGATAATTTAGCCACCCAAGTTAAAGTATACAAAATGCTTAAAGCGGCTAAATTGTATGACGATCCTATTTTCTTCGAAGTAGCTGAAAAAGTTTACCAGCAACAGCCAAACGCTGCACTTGCTACCTTCTTAGCGAAACGAGCAAGTTCTAACGGGAATTATTCGACAGCCATTCAGTACATGCAAGAAGCGAATGAAACAGAAACAGACAGCGAAGCAAAAGCACAAAATTTGCTTACTATTGCCCAGTTCTATCAAGCAAAAGGGGACTTTAGCTCTGCTCGATCTTACGCCAATAAAGCGGCTGATCTGAAACCAGGATGGGGCGATCCTTTCATATTGATTGGTAGGTTGTACGCGGCGAGTGGTCCTAAATGTGGACCTGGAACTGGATGGGACAGCCAAGTAGTTGTTTGGGCTGCAATTGATATGTGGAATAAAGCAAAGAATATTGACCCTAGTTGTGCTACTGAAGCGCAAAACCTAATCAATAAGTACTATCAGTATATGCCTTCAAAATCTGATGTTTTCTTACGGCCTGATATTAGCGTGGGATCATCTTACCAAATTGGATGTTGGATGGGTGTTACCACTACAGTAAGAACCGCAGATTAAGCATGAACTTTGCTGCATACAAAATTTATAATCCGTTTTCACGCAAGTGGAAACGGATTGTTTTTTTTACTTTAGTACTTCTTTGTCTTCATAGCTGCAGCAATAAAATAGAAGAGGTAGAAGAAATCAGTGAGGAGTTCCTTAATATAGAAAAAGGCAAAGAAGTAGAAATACTGTTTACGGAAAATGCTATTCCTACCATTAAAATTATTGCACCAACTGCTGTGCGATATAATTTACTTCCCCCCGACATACCGTATACCGCTTTCCCAGATGGACTCGAACTTTATGTTTACGATGAGGAAGGAGAATTAGATAGTGAACTATCTGCTAATTCGGGAACAATGTCAGACAATAGTGATGACTTATCCGTTGAAGGTGATGTAGTAATCTTAAATCAAAAGGGTGAAAAGCTAAACACCGAAAGTCTTACCTGGAACAAACTAGATAAAAAAATCCGATCAGATGGCTTCGTGAAAATATTTACAGACGATGAAATTAT
>JAFMKE010000186.1 GCA_017853115.1 Verrucomicrobiota bacterium | reverse complement strand
TAAATTACGGGGGTGATATATTGGTGCAGTTTCGCGATTTTGACACCCCCTGATTTAAACAAAATCGAGATTCTTCATTAAAAATTCTATTTTTGATGCATGGAAATTCAACAATTACGCGAGGAGCTTGAGATAAAGCTCCAAAAAATTGATCCGATTCAAAAGACGCTCAAGTTTCTAATAGACGATGAAGTAATGTTTATCGATGGCTCAAACGGGAAAAATACCATGAGCAGTGATGATATAGATGCGGATTGCACCATTACTATGAGCCTCGATACCTACCTGAAGCTACAACAAAAGAAAATAAAACCTTTAATGGCCACCTTAACAGGTAAGCTTAAAGTCAAAGGTGATTTGAACGTAGCAAGAAAGTTAAAAGAACTCATGTAGTATGTCGAATACCCTTGATGATGCAGAGTTTTTTATTCAGCGTACTTCAACGCTGAATGGTATTAACTTTCTAGGTAAAGTTCTCCGCAAAATAGGGATGGATCCCTTTGCTTTAGATGCACAAGTAATCCTGAAATCGGGTTTGCGTAAAACGAATAATGCAGTTAATTTGCCAAGTAGCGCTTATGTAGGTATTGAACAATTAATAGCATCGATTCAAAATGATGCGGATTTGAATCCATTCGGCTCATTGGCTTTTAAAACTCTACTCAAACGAACAGTTTATCAACGGCTAAAAATTGAACAGCAATTCAATCTCAATCCAGGTCTAAATGAAATAGCCATTAAATCTCCTGTTTTTATAATTGGCATGCCACGAACGGGCACTACCATTTTACACGCCCTTTTGAATGAGGATAGGGCTAATCGCTCTCCGTTATCTTGGGAATGTTTACTACCTTATCCAGTTTCAACACCAGAAAATCATCGGAATAATGAGCAGGTGAAAACAGTAGAAAAGGAATTTGGACAACTGTTCAAACTTGTCCCTGATTTCAAAAAGAAGCATCATATGGAAGCCGATTCGCCACAGGAGTGTATTGGTATCAATTTTTTAGATTTCAATAGCTTTCAACCGGCTGCTCAGGCTTATATTCCGAGTTACATGGATTGGTTCATGAATAAAGCGGATAAATCAAGTACGATGCAGTGGCATAAACGGTTTTTACAATACCTGAGTTCTGGTGGAGTTGAATCTGATCGGTGGTTGTTAAAATCGCCCGTTCATTTGATTCGTTTGAAGGAGATTTTTGAGGTGTACCCCGATGCTAAAATCATTATGACTCATCGACACCCGAATAAGGTGGTTGCCTCTGCAGCTAGTTTAATATCTTCGGTTCGTTCGTTGTATAGCGATGATGAAGATCCCATTAGAACAGGTGCAGAACAGGCTGAATTCTGGAGTTCTGCGTTTAATATATTTTTGGAGCAGCGAAAAGAATTGGATAAAGAGAATCAAATAATAGATCTCAAATTTGACGATTTTATTCAAGACCAAATGGGGGTTGTAGAACAAATATATCAGCGTTTTTCGTGGAATTTGAGCGATGCGAGTAGAGAAGCTATGCGCAATTTCCTTAATGCCAATCCTCCGGGCAAGCATGGCACCCATGAATATACGCTTGAACAGTTTGGATTAAGTGAAGAAAAAATAGAAAAACAGTTTAAATCATATATCGAATTTATTAATCGTTTGTAATATGTCGCACTTAAGTAAAGATGCTTTAGATAATTTTTTGGCTGTGGTTAAAGCCGCGGACAAGACTTTCTTAGACCCTGATAAAAACTTGGATGAACAAGGTAAGGTAGATGGCTACAGCCATCTTTTCCATTTATTAAGGACTACGATTGACTTTTATCTTTTTAATGATCCTTTACATCCGAGTTTTATGTTGCTGTCAACAGATCATCACAAGATTTTGGGCGACAATGTTGACGCGGTGTATTATTTTACGCAGCTTCGTAGCGATCAGGAATATTTGATAAAGGGTAAACGCTTTGATAGCGTGTATTTGGCCTTCGCAACCTATGCAGGCGAACCTGATGGGAGTATCGTTGAACGACAAGCCAATAATATTAACCATAGAGATATCGTGTTCGAAGAAGACGGAACTTTCGAGATTAAACTAACAGCCAATCCAAAAGGCAAAAATGAATTCATGTTGCATGATGATGTTGTTACCATGTTTACGCGTGAATATTTCTTTGACCGATTCAATAGTAGGGAAAGTGAGCTTAGTATTATCAATTTAGCTGTAAACGAGCCACCGAAGCCGCTGGATGATAAGATGCTTGCAGAGAGGATTCAAACGATGACTACGTTTTTCGAACAATCTACTTGGATTGCTCCCTTACCGGTAGAATTTCCAACAAATGATTTTTTACCCCCCTTCAATTTTGAAGCAGATCAAGGCAGCTATGGTACCGTAGATAATATCTATTGCTTTGGTAAATTCAAACTAAAGGAAAATGAATGTTTAAAGATTGAATTCTCTTCACCAGAAGCTTGTTATTGGGGCATCCAAACATGGAATTACTTGATGCAATCGATGGATTTCAAACACTACAATGTAGGCGTTAATAAGGGCAGTGCCTTAGCGAATGAAGATGGAACCTATACCATTTATGTAAGCCATAATAAAATGGATGTAGCTAATTGGATAAGTACCGCTGGATATGAAGAAGCGATAGTTTTTTGCAGATGGCTTTTGGCAGAGGAAATGCCTGAGCAGCCGCGATGTGAAGTGTTGTCTATTTAAAAAGATAAGCTTAATTGTACATTTTAAGTTTACATTAATTCTCTCAATTCGTGTCTCATCATTTATAAAATACGGGTGGATGAACTTAACTTTAGGCTTGCAATCCTAAAGAATTATGAAACACCTATTTTTATCTTTGTTAATGATTACGCCTTGTGTTGGCTTCAATCAAGAATTGCTGTCTGTACAAATAGTCGATGAAATTAATCCCCTTTTACAAAACCTGAATAGTTCGGCGTATTTTCTCGCCGATAAGGAAAAAAATCATCTTG
>JAFMKE010000048.1 GCA_017853115.1 Verrucomicrobiota bacterium | reverse complement strand
CTGTACAACTCAACTTTGAAACCATGGGCACATACGGCATGGTGAAATATATCGACAATGGGAATGTCAATCCCGATACTTTGTTGCTTCAAATTAAGGAAGTACTTCTTGACGTAAATATGGGAGTAAGTACTTATATCGACAGTTCTGTAATATCTAAGACAAATCAAGCAGGATATTGGATCGAGGAGGGTGAAACGAAATATCGTGAACATTTCGAAAATAATCTTTTTCGAAGTTTGGAAATTATGGCGGAAACAGATGGCAATTTCAATGTTTTT
The DNA here is from genome assembly GCA_017853115.1 of Verrucomicrobiota bacterium. Taxonomy (GTDB): domain Bacteria; phylum Bacteroidota; class Bacteroidia; order Chitinophagales; family UBA8649; genus JAFMKE01. The sequence goes on along the minus strand of JAFMKE010000048.1, from coordinate 13,186 downwards.
GTAAAGCCTTTGGTTGATTACTGGGGGTTTGGGGATTATGATAAACGCAATCTAGAATCAAAAGATAGCGCTATGGTTAAAGAAATGGTGGATTGTATGCAAAATATCGATAGGCTAATGACCGATTTTGCTATGTGTAACCAACTGGATTTTTCAGCTATTGCAAAAGGATACGGAGTAGATGTAGTAGCAGCGGTTTTAGACGCTAATCAACTTTCGGATTACATCGTTGAAATTGGTGGAGAGGTCCGCTGTAAAGGAATGAATATCGATAATGAGGCTTGGCGAGTGGGGATAGAGGAGCCTAATGAATCGGAGCGCGTAGTTTTTGATGTAGTCGGTTTGTCAAATATTGCAATGGCCACATCGGGTAATTATCGAAATTTTCATATTCTAGAAAACGGGCAAAAAGTTGTGCATATCATTAACCCTAGAACAGGTTATCCTGAAGCCAGTAATCTACTAAGTGCGAGTATTATTGCCCCTGATTGTATGAGCGCCGATGCGTATGCCACGGCCTGTATGGTTATGGGAGCAGAAAGCTGTTTTGAATTTGTACTTAATCATCCTGAACTAGAATCTTATCTGATATATTCAGATAAAAATGGTGAATTACAGACTTTGGTAAGTGAAGGTTTTAAGGAAATGCTAGTTGATTAATCTCACCTAAAGTTTTTTGGTTTCGATGTTTGGCAGTTGGCTGTCATCATCGGATACATCACAGTCATCTTTTCCTTTAGTCTGCATGCCACAAACAGTGCATTCCCCAATATCATTGACCAGCATTGGGTTTCTTGATCCACATCCGCCTTTAAATTCAGCTTTGCTGTCAAAAAACATCTTGATTCCCAAGGAAGCGGCGAAGAACGCAAAAACTACAACGGTTACCAATAAGGTAGCAAGAAAACTTTCCATAGTACAAAGATAACAAAAGCATTGCATGTTAGGTTTCTCTTAACGCAGAATATGAATGGTTTCGGCTTAAGATTTTATCTTCGCTGTATGGAAGAAAAATTAGCGGCATTTAAGCGATTGCTTATTGTTATGGATGAATTGCGGGAGCAATGTCCATGGGATAGAAAACAAACCAATCAAACGCTTCGCAATTTGAGTATAGAAGAGGTATACGAATTGAGCGATGCTTTACTCAAAGAAGATACCCAAAGTATCAAAGAAGAATTAGGAGATCTTTTTTTGCACCTCGTTTTTTATTCGAAAATCGGAGAAGAGAAGAATGCCTTTAATGTGGCAGATGTCTTAAATGGTGTGTGTGAGAAACTCATACATCGCCATCCACATATATACGGAGATGTAAAGGCAGATACGGAAGAAGATGTGCTAAGGAATTGGGAGAAATTGAAATTAAAAGAAGGGAAAAAGTCGATTTTAGAAGGGGTGCCTGATTCAATGCCTGCAATTAATAAGGCAGTTCGACTGCAAGAGAAAACGGCTAAAATTGGATTTGAGTGGGAAACCATTGAAGAAGTTTGGGCTAAGGTAGAGGAGGAGCAAGCCGAACTCAAAGAAGCCGTGGTAGACGGAAAACAAGATAAAATTTTGGAAGAATACGGGGATTTGCTATTTGCTTTGGTCAATTATGCTCGATACTTAAAAATCGATCCAGAGGCGGCAATAGAGTTTACTAATAGAAAGTTTAAATCTAGGTTTGAATTCATAGAGCAAGAGGCACGCGCGCAAAACAAAGATCTAGCTCAAATGAGTCTGGAGGATATGGATGCTTTGTGGAATCGAGCAAAAAAACGAAAATAAAAACTAAACTGAGACTCTGCTCACTACGCGCAACCACCCATGAGTATCTTGTACTTTTCCATCCTTAATCGCCGTTATGGCTTCTAATAAACGCATAGATATCTCTCTTTCCTCAAAAGCTGGTAGGGTAAACTCTTTGTCTTTGTAACCTATCGCTTTAATTTGAGAAATCGTAGCAGCTGTTCCAGCGCCAAAAGCATCTTCCAAAACTCCCGCTTTGTGGGCATCTGCTACTTCGTCGATAGAAATCCTTCTTTCTTCGACTGGAATACCCCATTCTTTGAGCAGGGTAATCACCGTGTCACGTGTAACTCCGGGTAGAATAGTACCTTCGTCTAATGATGGCGTAATCACCTTGCCATCAATAATGACAAAAATATTCATTGTCCCTATTTCCTGAAGATATTTCTTATCGATTCCATCTAACCATAGAATTTGTTGATATCCTCGTTTGTTAATTTCTTCAACTGGCTGTATGGCTCGTGCATAGTTTCCAGCAGTTTTAGCAAAACCAGTGCCGCCAGGGAAAGCACGAACATAATCATCGCTTGCATATACTTTAACAGGCTCACTGTAATAGGCGGCCACGGGAGAGGTGAAAATGATGAATTTATATTTGGATGAACGACGAATTCCTATGAATTCATCTGTGGCGAACATATAAGGGCGAATGTATAAAGACTGTCCATCACCTGTTGGAATCCATGTATGATCTAATTGCAGCAATTCGTCCAAGGCTTGATAGAACAAATCAATAGGAATTTCCGGCATAGCCATACGCAGTGCGGACTTATTCATCCGTTCAATGTTTTTATCCGGACGAAAAATGATTATCTCACCCTTTTCATTTTTACGTGCTTTTAAGCCTTCAAATATCGATTGGCCATAGTGAATGGAAGACATCGCAGGATGCATGGGTAAATAACCGAATGGTTCAATTCTTAAGTCCTTCCACGCGCCATTATCATAATCGGCAACAAACATATGGTCTGAAAATACCTTACCAAAGCCAAGTTGATTAAAATCCTCAGAAGCTAGCCTGCTAGCTGTCGTTTTATTTACTTTGAATTGATAATTCATTATGTTTGCTTTGGTTTTCTGCAAAGGTACGAAATTTAGCTCCTTTTTTGAGCGCTTTCCCTTATCAGAATTATAAATATATGTTAATGTTGTCGATTTACAATCAATCTTCTTTATATAAAATACCGAGAGGGAAATGTAGGCCTATACTGCATAAAGAAGCTCAGCAATCAAAGTTTTTGGTGCTTTTACATTTGGATGTGGCCATTCAACCCGAAATAGTTGAAATGCTTGAAAAAATTAGAATGGCATTGAAGTTGAATACGAGTGATTGTGAATACTTGGTTTTTAACTCGCCGATAATTCTGAGTGATTGGCAGCGAATGTATGAGGCGGATAATGTACTTGTATTTGGTGCAGTAGGAGAAGATTTAAATATTCAATACATCCTTCAAAATTATGAGGTGTACGCCTTTGATAGTTACAAACTTTTATTGGTTAATCAAATTATGGACGTTTATAATAATCAGCAATTAAAGACCCGACTATGGAAGTCTTTACAAGAAATGTTTAGTTGATATGGAAATCATTTTTGCTACTGGGAATAAGAACAAAATGGCCGAAGCGAAAGCTTTGGTTCCCTCGCATATTCGATTGCTTAGTTTGGGCGATATCGGATTTAAAGGAGATATTGAAGAAAGCGCTGAAACTATTGAAGGAAATAGCATACTAAAAGCACGTACAATCTATGATTTATATGGGAAACCTGTGATAGCGGAGGATACAGGATTAGAAGTAGAGGTGTTAAATGGAGAGCCAGGAGTTAGGTCTGCGCGTTATGGGGGTGAACATGGCAATGCTGATAAAAATATGGAATTACTTCTCGAAAATTTGAATGGCGAATTGAATCGCTCAGCAAGATTCAAAACGGTTGCTAGTTTTATTGATGATAAAGGAATACTGACTTGTTTTGAAGGAATTGTAAGCGGTAATATAACGCTTCATAAACAGGGTTGTGGTGGCTTTGGTTATGACCCCATTTTTAAACCTATCGGCTTTGATAAAGTGTTTGCAGAGTTTACAGAGCATGAGAAAAACCTAATCAGCCATAGAGGAATAGCTTTTAAGAAGTTTATTCGGTTTCTCGAAACAAGATGACTAGACCGTCGCAGTTAGCTTAGAAAGCGTTAACTGTATAGCTTCTTCAACGATTGCATGAGAGTCTTTGCTGAAGGTTAAACTTTGTCTATTGGCTAAAATAGCATTGACGGATAAGCAATGATGTCCCAGTAGACGTCCTAAGCCATAAATGGCAGACGTTTCCATCTCTAAGTTCGTTATTCGCAATCCGTCAAAATTTAATTCAGCTAAATCATCTATGAAACGATCTACTTGAGGTTGGAGCCTTAAAACACGCCCTTGTGGCCCATAGAATCCGGTGGATGTTAAGGTAATGCCTTGTTGTAAGTTGTTATCCTTAAACAAATTGATAAGTTCGCTGCTTCCGGAGGTTAAAGACGGTTCGATAGGTAAGGAAACCTTCTCATTGATTTGCTTGAGCAATTCGATTTCCGTTTCATTTGGTGTGTGTTTATAGAAATTCATTAAGCCATCTAAACCCAAGCCGTAACTCGATAAAAGGATACTGTCGATTGGAATGTCTTTCTGTAAAGCGCCCGATGTACCTACGCGTATAATATTTAAGGATTGAAGATCCTCTTTAGGAATTCGAGTATTTAAATCGATGTTCACCAAGGCATCCAATTCATTAAATACGATGTCTATATTGTCGGTTCCTATACCTGTAGATAAAACCGTCAATCGCTTGTTCCCAATATATCCGGTGTGTGTGACAAACTCTCTTTTACTTGTCTGGAATTCTATTCTATCGAAGTGCTTGCTCACCTCTTTTACTCTATCCTGATCACCCACTATGATGATGTCTCTGGCAATGTGTTCTGGACGAAGATGAAGGTGGTAGACGCTCCCGTCGGGATTTAAAACCAATTCACTAGCTGCAATCTCTTTATTCATTCAGTAAAGTTAAAATTTTAATTGAGGAGTTAACCGCAGATGAACTCGAAAAATAAACGTGGCCTGTTGTACCTTTGCATAAGCAAAAAACGGAGTGATCAAAGCGGTAAACGAATATATAGCCAAGAAAATAGCGGAAAGGAAAGAGAAGAACGCGTTTCGAGAACTTTCTTTGTCTAAAGATTTGATTGATTTCTGTTCAAACGACTATTTAGGTTTTGCTCGAGATAAAAATCTTGCTATTCTGAATCATCAGTGCTTAATGGATTTTGAGGATTTGTATAATGGTAGTACAGGAGCTAGAACCATAACGGGAACTAACCGTTTAACGATTGAACTTGAGTCGATGCTTTCTGATTTTCATCGATCTTCAGCAGCGCTCATCTATAATTCTGGTTATACGGCCAATTTGGGTTTATTTTCATCACTTCCATATCGAGGAGATCTTGTGCTTTATGATGAACTCATTCATGCGTCTATCCGGGACGGTATTCAAATGAGTCGGGCAAACGCATATTCATTTAAGCATAACGATCTGGTCGATTTAGAAAATAAACTTAAGCGAGCAAGTGGTAAAGTTTATGTTGCCGTAGAAGCCATATATTCGATGGATGGCGATCAAGCGCCTTTAATTGACCTTGTAGAAGTATGTAAAAAGTATGATGCTGCGCTGATAGTAGATGAGGCCCATAGCAATGGAGTGCTTGGCGCAAAAGGAGAGGGCTTAGTGGCTGACTTATGCCTGGAAAAGGATGTTTTTGCGCGAGTAATTACCTTCGGGAAAGCGCTGGGTTGTCATGGTGCTGCAGTCCTTGGCTCTCAGGATTTAAAGGATTTTTTAGTTAACTATTCGAGACCGTTTATTTATACCACAGCACCTGCTCCACACATGTTGATTAGTATAAAAAATGCCTATGACAAATTGTCAAAATCAAAACATAAAATATTGAATTTGAGAGATTTAATAAATTATTTTAAACTAAAGATTCAAGACCTTTTAGATGAGGCGAAAATAGAAAGTAGCAGTCCTATTCAATGTCTAATTATACCAGGGAATGACCGGGTTAAAGCGGTGTGTCGACAAGTGCAAGCACTGGGTTTAGATGTTCGTCCTATAGTAGCTCCAACTGTTCCAGCAGGTAAAGAACGCATTCGTATTTGCCTACATAGTTATAATACGAAAGATGAAGTTGATCGATTGGTTGACGCTTTGAAAAAATCTATATCAATCAATGAGTGAGGTTAAACGGTATTTTATTAGTGGAATTGGAACCGATGTCGGTAAGACTATTGTTTCGGCTGTTTTAGTGGATGCTTTGAAGGCCGACTATTGGAAACCTATTCAGGCGGGCGATTTGAATTATAGTGATAAAGATAAAGTCAGGGCATTGGTGGCTAATGAGGTGTCTGTGTTTCATCCCAATATATATGCCTTACAAACACCAGTTTCTCCGCACGATGCGGCAAAAAGAGATGGTATTCAAATTGAGTTAGAAAATATCCAGGTTCCTCAGACCAGCAATCATCTCGTTATTGAAGGGGCGGGTGGACTACTTGTTCCAGTTAACGACAAAGATATGGTAGCAGATTTGATTAAGCCGTTTAATAGTGAACTCATACTGGTTATGAATAATTATTTGGGTAGTATTAATCATACTTTGCTAAGTTTAGCCTACATAAAGTCAAATGATATTCCTTTAAAAGGAGTAATCATTTGTGGGGAACCCTATACGGAAGGTGAGGATCTTATTCTATCCTACAGTGGTGTTCGACTATTGGGGCGTATCCCATGGATGGCAGATCTGAACCAGAAAGAAATTTCAAGACTGGCAGAACAATTTAAATTTTTAGCCAATGATTAATGGAGTTATAATGGATATGGATGGTTTATTGATTGATTCAGAACCATTCTGGCGAAAGGCAGAGATAGAAGCATTTGCTAAACTGGATTGCAAGCTTGATGATCGAATGCTGAATCGCACCATGGGCATGCGGAATGACGAAGTGGTAAAGTATTGGGTTAGCTATTTTGAGCTGGGAGAAGTGAATTACGGCGCTATAGAACTTGATATTTTAGCAAGTGTTCAAGAACAAGTTGAAGCGAATGGGCGCCATCTTCCAGGGGTTTTGGAAACGCTTGATTTTTTCAAAAACAAACAAATCCCGATAGTTTTAGCTTCCTCTTCGCCAATGGGTATTATTCAAAGTGTAGTTGATACTTTAGGTATCGAACGATATTTTAAGGTGATGTGTTCTGCTGAATTTGAAGAATTGGGCAAACCCCATCCCGCGGTTTTTTTAAGTGCTGCAAATTATTTACGTATTCCACCAGAGGAATGTGTAGTTTTTGAAGATTCTGTAAATGGGGTAATAGCTGCAAAAGCAGCAAAAATGCATTGTATAGCGATTCCATCGGCTCAAGATTTCAAAGACAAGCGATACGCTATTGCTGACATGGTATTTCGAAGTTTAACCGAATTTTTGGCATTTGAAAGCAAATAGTAAGGATTTCACCGATTCATCTTTTATTTTACCCTGCCAAAAGATTATTAAAAATAAAATGACTACGTGGTGAACCATATGCTAACTTCCCTTGTTTTCAGTCCAACAAAATCATTAAAAATCATGAAAAAAATTAATTTAAGTTTATTTGGTCTATTGTTGGCATCTGCCTTCGTTTTTGTAGCTTGTAATCAGGAAACTTCAACAGAGGAAGTTGTTGTCGAAGAAGAAGCAGTTATTGAAGAAGGTGTTTCGGGAAGTTTTATCGTTGATCAAGAAAATTCATCTTTTACTTGGTTAGGTAAAAAAGTGACTGGTGAGCATTTTGGTACCATCGCTGTGGTTGATGCTAAGTTTACTATGGAGGATGGTGTTTTAGTGTCAGGAAAGGCAGTTGCGTCTGTGGCGTCAATTACAGTTGATGACATTGAGGATGCAGAGATGAATGCTAAGTTATTAGGACATTTAAATTCTGAAGACTTCTTTAACACAGAAGCATTTCCACAGGCTTTTCTAGAAGTAACAGGAAAAGGTGATGATGGAAGTGCTGTTGGTACGCTAACAATTAAGGATATTTCGAATCCGGTGGAATTCACTTACGAGGTAGCAGAGACAGAAAATGGCGCGGTTTTAACAGGGAATATTGTGGTAGATAGAACTTTGTATGATATCAAATACGGTTCGGGCAAGTTCTTTGAAGATTTAGGTGATAAAACGATTTATGATGAATTCGATTTAGGATTTACGATTACGGGTGTTGCACTATAATCATGTAGAAACAGAAAGAGAGTCAGTGAATTATTCCTAACTCTTTTTTATTAATTCATTTAATTAGTGTATTTTGTACACTAATTATAAAAAGGAAACGGTTTACTTTAAAAAATCTCGTAGCTTTATCTCATGAAACTATCTAAAATTGCGGTATTTACATCGGGAGGCGATTCGCCTGGAATGAATGCGGCCCTTCGTGCAGTAGTAAGAGCGGCCCGGTATTATGGTATCGAAGTGGAAGGAATCTACAGAGGATACGAAGGAATGATTGATGATGATTTTGTGCCTTTGGATGAGCGCTCCGTTGCACGAATAGTTGACAAAGGAGGTACGATAATTAAAAGTGCTCGTTCTGTTGCGTTTAAAACGAAAGAAGGCAGGCAGAAAGCTTTTGATAATTTAAAAAAGCATCAAATCGATGCGTTGATTGGTATAGGTGGCGATGGAACCTTTAGGGGCTTGCATGCTTTTAACCTCGAGTTTGGTATGCCTGTAATTGGCCTTCCTGGCACAATTGATAATGATATCGTTGGTTCAGATTATACCATTGGATTTGACACAGCGTCTAACACGGCTATCGAAGCTATTGATAAAATAAGAGATACAGCTACTTCACACAATCGCTTGTTCTTAATTGAAGTAATGGGGCGAGACGCAGGGTTTATTGCCTTGCGCTCTGCTATTGCCAGTGGTGCTAAAGCGGTTATGTTGCCAGAAACGCACACTGAGCCCAGTGAGCTGCTTGCCAAAATAAAGCAGTCGGGTCTAAACAAGCGTAAAACGAGCAACATAGTTATCGTAAGTGAGGGGAACAAAAATGGAAATGCATCGGAGCTAGCCGAAGAATTAAAAAGCATGGATGATAGCTTTGATATCAAAGTTACGGTACTTGGCCATATTCAACGAGGAGGAAAGCCAAGTGCGTATGATAGATTGTTGGCAAGCCGATTGGGAGTTGGCGCGATAGAGGCTTTGCGTCAAGGCCAAAATGATATAATGGTAGGTGTTCGAAATGAAAAGCTAGCATACACGCCATTGGAAAAAGCAACTAAAGAGCATCATAGGCTTCAGGATGAAATGTTGCATCTAATTGAAATATTAAGTATTTAGTAATACAAACAAATTAAACATATGAAAATTGCAATTAATGGTTTTGGAAGAATTGGGCGTTTAACTTTCCGTCAGTTAATAGATAGCGCTGATGTTGAAATTGTAGCAATCAATGATTTAACAGGTGCTGAATGCCTGGCTCATTTATTGGAGTATGACACAGCGCATGGCAAGTTTAAGCACGATGTGAGCTATGATGATAATAATATTATCGTTAATGGCCGCGCTATTCCATTGTTTGCGGAAAAAGATGCTAAAAATTTACCTTGGGCTAAATTAGCTGTGGATGTTGTTGCCGAATGTACCGGTTTCTATCGTACGCGAGAAGCTTGCATGTCACATATTGAGGCAGGGGCGAAAAAAGTAGTCATATCTGCACCGGCAGGCGGAGATGTTAAAACCATTGTTATGGGTGTGAACGATAAAGATTTACAAGCGGACGATATTATTATTTCTAATGCTTCTTGCACAACGAATTGTTTGGCTCCCATGGCCAAGGTCGTTTTGGAATCTTTTGGCATTGAATCCGGCTTTATCAATACGGTTCATGCTTATACATCGGACCAAAACTTGCAGGATGCTCCTCATTCAGATTTACGTCGATCGCGGGCTGCAGCTCAGTCTATTATTCCTACTTCGACTGGTGCGGCTAAAGCGGTGGGCTGGGTTATTCCTGCCTTAAAAGGGAAGCTAGATGGCTTGGCAAGTCGGGTCCCTGTTCTTACTGGTTCTTTAACAGACTTCACGGTAATCCTTGAAAAAGAAGTGAGTATTGAGGAGATTCAGGCAGTATTTAAAAAAGCAGCTGAAGGAGAGTTAAAAGGGGTTATGCAATACACTGAGAAGCCTTTGGTGTCTTCTGATATTATTAGTTCAACTTATTCTTGTATCTTTCAAGGCGATTTAGTGGCTGTTCAGGGACGTTTAGTAAAGCTCATCGCCTGGTACGATAATGAGATGGGTTATGCAAGTCGAATGGCCGATTTGTTACGATTATTGAAATAAAAGTATTGAATAACCTTCTAGCGCTGCTTGGTCCAATAGTATTGATTTATATTGGCTTGGCTTTATTCTTTTATTGGAAGCAGGAATCTTTTCTCTTTCATCCACGAACCACTCATGCTGATTTTCAGTATGATTTCTTTTATCCTCATAACGAGTTGTGGTTTGATACGCCAAACGATGGGCGAATTCATGGCTTGGAATTCAAGGCTGAAAACTCCAAAGGAGTGGTGTTTTACTTGCATGGTAATGCGGGGAGTTTGCGCGATTGGGGTTGGGTCTATAAAGATTTTGTACCTCGCGGTTATGATTTGGTATTGATTGATTACCGCACCTATGGTAAAAGTAAAGGTCGACTCAGTGAGTTCAACTTGATCCAAGATGCTTTGTTTGTGTATGATGCTATCAGTGAATCATACCCTGTAGAAAAACGAATCATTTATGGTCGTTCACTCGGCACCGGAATAGCTATTCAGCTCGCTGCCAAGCGAGAAGCTAAAGCTTTGGTGCTTGAAACACCCTATTATAGTATTAAAGATCTTATTGGCCGTCTGGCTACTTTCTTTCCTTTGGAGCTTATGCTTCGATATCCATTAAAAAGTTATCAATATCTAAATTCGATTCGATATTCTAAGTACATCATTCATGGTGAAAATGATCAGGTAGTTCCATATCAAAGTGGACTCAAGCTTTTCCAAAGTAATCATTTGGGGCAAATTGAATTTGTTTCGGTGCCTAAAGGGCAGCACAGTGATTTGTCAAACTTCAACGAGTATAAAGATTTACTAAATCGGGTTTTGGTTTAGTTTTTTTAGCTTCAGCACATTTTTCGGTATATTCTCTTGGCTGTACCAATTAAAAAGCCCCTAACCAAAAGGAGAGGGGCTTGTATTTTTTTCTAAGCTGTAGCTTAACGCTTTTCTTTAATTCTAGCAGATTTACCAGTAAGCTCACGTAAATAGAATAATTTAGCTCTACGCACTTTACCAATCTTATTTACTACAACTTTCTCGATAAATGGAGTATGCATCGGGAATACACGTTCAACACCCGTGCCGTTGGTTACCTTACGCACGGTAAACATTTTATCTGTTCCTTCGCCACGTACATTAATAACATCACCTTTAAAGATCTGAATACGCTCTTTACCACCTTCAATAATTCTATATGATACTGACACGTTATCTCCTGCTTTGAAAGCCGGTAGATCCTCTTTTCTTACGAATGTGTCTTGTACTAACTTGATTTCTCTTTCCATGATTCAACAATTTCGGAGTGCAAAGATAAATTTTATTTACGAATAATACCTTATGTTGTTCACAAAAAAATTAATCATTGTCTCTTAAAATATCCGGTCGGCGTTTTTTAGTTCGCTCAAGGCTTTGTTCATATCGCCAATTTTCAATTAGTGCATCATTCCCGCTAAGTAATACGTCGGGAACTTGCATGCCATTCCAGTCGCGAGGACGGGTATACACAGGCGGGGCGAGCAGTTTGTCTTGAAATGAATCTGTCAGTGCGGAGGTTTCATCATTTAATACGCCCGGGATTAATCTGCCAATACTGTCGACCAGCACTGCTGCGGCTAATTCGCCGCCTGATAAAACGTAATCACCAATGGAAATCTCGCGAGTAACATACTTTTCGCGTATACGTTCATCTATGCCTTTGTAATGGCCGCATATGAGTAAGAGATTATCTTTTAGACTGAGTTGATTCGCAATGCCTTGTTCGTATCGCTCTCCGTCAGGCGTAAGGTATATAATCTCATCAAAATTAGTCTCACTTTTCAAATCTTCAATACACGCTGCCAAAGGTTCACAGCCCATAACCATACCTGCGCCTCCGCCAAACTGATAATCGTCAACTTGTTGATGTTTGCCCTTACCATAGGGACGCAGGTTGACGATCTCTATTTTAAGTAAGCCTTTATCTTGCGCCCGTTGCATAATACTATGACTAAGAGGACTTTCTAGTAATTCGGGTAATATGCTTATTATTTTGATTTGCATAGCTTAAAAAAGTTATTCAAGGTATAGGTCAAGTAATCCATCCGGTAATTTTACTAATATCTTTTCATTATCTTCTTCAATAGCTTGAATAATCGCATCCACAAACGGAATAATAATTTCGATTTCTTTATGTTCAACGATAAGATTATCATGGCCATTTTCATTAATTACCACATCTAGAACGTGGCCAAGTATTCCGTGGATTGCATCTATTACTTGGTAGCCAATTAGGTAGTTATATGAAGCTAGGGATTCAAAGTATAAAGGGAATTGCTCGACTTCTACGAGTACACTGGAATTTTTAAACACTTGAGCACTTTCTTCACTATCCACATCTTCTAAGTATATCCTATGCTCATTTTCTGTATGCACTTGGTGGTTTGTCACTTGGAAAGGTACAGGTTTACCATACTGTAAAATCCAGATAAATAAAGGAAAGCTATCTGGGTCTAATAGGGGATGGTCAAGCGCCACTTGAAGTTGGCCTTCATAACCAACTAAGCGCTGGATAAAACCGACTGAACGCAAAGGGGGGAAGCTCGGGATATGTAACTCTTCTGAACTCATCTTGAATGCTGGTCTGAAAATAAGGAAAACTTTAGATTAGATAATGAGAATAATTGAGAAACAAAAAAGCCTCTTCGATTGCATGCGAAGAGGCTTTTGAATATTTATAATCAATCGATTATTCTTCTGTTTTTTCTTCAGCTTCTTCTTCAACAGGCGCTTCTGTAGTTTCTTCTTCTGTTTCAGCAGCTACTTCAACTTCTTCTTCCGTTGCGTTTTCTTCGGCAGGCGCTTCTGTAGTTTCTACTTCTTCTGCACCTTCGGTCGGTGCATCCACTTCAGCCTCCACAGTTTCCTCTTCCGTTTCAGCAGCTACTTCAGCTTCTGCTTCTTCCTTGGCTAGCAATTTCGCTGAGCGTTTAGCCGATTCATCTTCATTACGCTTAGCACGTTTATCT
>JAFMKE010000047.1 GCA_017853115.1 Verrucomicrobiota bacterium | reverse complement strand
TGATACTAACCGCGCTGATTAATTATTTAAACCCCGTCGTATCGTTTCCAGGGCAATCAGCCAATTACCCCAGCATGGAACAAGATAAAAAAAAAGCCCCCGTCAATGACGAGGGCAATTTTTACTTAACTTTAAAGATCTTGATTACTTATCAGACTTCTTTTCGTTTTCTTGCATTTCCTTCTTCAATTGAGAAAGGACATCCAAATCTCCTAGCGTAGAAGCTTCTTGATTCGATTGAATTTTCTTCACTGCATCACTCGTTGATCCACCTTTTTTACCACCACGCTTCTTATCAACTTTCTCGTCTTGCATTTCATCATTGTAGGTTGCAGCATGCGATAGAATAATGCGCTTATCATTCCGATTGAATTCAATCACTTTGAAATCCAATTTATCATCCGGCTTAGGCTCAGAACCATCCTCTTTTTTCAAGTGACGAGTAGGCGCAAATCCCTCTAAACCATACGGCAATAATACAATCGCACCTTTCTCTTCTTTACTTAGTACTGCTGCTTCATGAACAGAACCTTCAGGGAAAACTGATTCAAAAGTATCCCATGGATCTTCCTCAATTTGCTTGTGTCCTAAGGATAATTTTCTGTTCTCATTATCGATGTCTAGCACAACGCATTCAATATCCGCACCTACCTTAGTAAACTCTGAAGGGTGATTGAAACGCTTCGTCCAAGATAAATCAGAAATGTGAACCATTCCACCAATTCCTTGCTGAAGCTCAACAAATACTCCATAAGGCGTAATATTTTTCACTTCACCTGTATGTCGTGAACCAACTGGGAAATTTGTTCCAATTTCATTCCATGGATCTGGAGTTAACTGCTTCAATGACAAGGACATCTTACGATCTTCTCTGTCAATAGTCATAACAATAGCCTCGTGATCATCACCTAACTTAAAGAAATCTCTCGCATTGATTGGCTCGTTGCTCCAAGCAACCTCACTAACGTGAATCAAACCTTCAACACCTGGATTAATTTCTAAGAAAGCACCGTAATCTTCTACATTAACGATCTTACCTTTAACTTTTTGTCCTACCTCAATCTTTTCACCAAACTCATCCCATGGATGTGCATTTAACTGTTTCAAGCCTAATGAAATACGCTTCTTATTATCGTCAAACTCTAATACAACCACGTTGATTTTCTGGTTTAATTCCAATACCTCATTCGGGTGATTAATACGTCCCCAAGAGATGTCTGTGATGTACAATAAACCATCAACACCACCTAAATCGATAAATGCTCCGAAATCCGTAATATTCTTGATTGTTCCTTCAAGCACTTGACCTTTCTCTAATTGAGAAATAATTTCTTGTCGTTGTTCTTCAATATCTGATTCGATAAGTGCCTTGTGAGAAACTACAGCATTTTTGATAGACTCATTAATCTTCACTACTTTGAATTCCATTGTCTTACCAACGTATACATCGTAATCAATAATAGGCTTCACATCGATTTGGGAACCCGGTAAGAATGTTTCTAAACCGAACACATCTGCAATCAAACCACCTTTTGTCTTGGTCGTTATAGTACCTTTAACGATTTCATCATTTTCATAAGCAGACTTGATGCTTGCCCAAGCACTCAATAACTTCGCCTTTTTTCTCGATAGCTCAAGCTGACCTTTTAAATTTTCAGTTGAAACAACATAAACATCGACTTCGTCGCCTACTTTAAGGTCTTCCATGTCTCTGAATTCAGACTTAGCAACTAAGCCGTCAGACTTAAATCCAACATTCAGGACTACGTCCGAAGAGGTCATACTTACTACAACACCTTTCACCAAGGTATTTTCCTCTAAAGTTTTAAGCGATTGGGTGTAGCTCTCTTCCATTTCTGCTTTCACAGCACCAGAATACTCACTTACATTTCTTTTGTTTACTGTCCAGTCAAAATCATCATGAGCTGTTGTATCTACAAGTTCTTCTTCAAAGCTTGACACTTCAGTCACATCTTCTTTTACCTCTTCAACCACTTCTGGAGCTTCGGTAGCTACCTCTTCCGTGGCTTCTTCTTTCACTTCCTCTACAGGAGCTTCTTCCGTAGTTTCACCAGATAAAGCTTGTGCTTCACTCATCCATCGATGCCACCCTTCCAGACTGGTCAATGAATCTGTTTCTTCCAGTTTAGCAATCTTTTCATCGTCTAAGGCGATTAAATCAGCATAGGTATTAATACCTAAAGCGTTTAAACGTTTTTCAAATGCTGGACCTACACCAGTAATTGCTTTTAAATTGTCTTTCTTACTTGACATGTTTTTTTCTTTGTAGCTTTTCGGCTATCGGGCCGCTTCGTTATACGAAGTTTTAACCAGGTAGTTTTTCAAAAAGCTGAGTTAATAAATAAATTCGGGCTGCAAAAATAACTCAATTTTGCTTCTTAACACAATTTAAATGGGTAAATAAATCGGATAGGATAAAATATTTGATGCAGAGAAAATGAGTGCTATTCATACCTTAGTTAAACAATTTCATAACACAACTTTAGACATTTTAATCACATATATCTCTAACTTTGAAAGAACTACCGCATTTCTATGCGGCTTAACACAAATGCATAGCAGCGATTTATCGATTATTCATATTTTCAAAATCACACCTTGATGTCCATAAAAAATTACAGCCAAACAATCCTCTTCGTATTCACCTGTTTACTCTTCACACCCATTTTTTCGGATGCTCAAACAATAAGCAGCGGGCCAGTTGTAGGTGGGGTTAGTGAAAACTCCGCACGTTTTTTTATTCGAACACATACAGATTCCGTTTCTTTTATTTTACAACTTGACACCGACTCATCATTTTCTCAGCCAATCGAGTTAAATGGAAGTACATCCTTAGCACATTTTGGTTCTACCATAATGGATGTAAGTGGTTTATCAGCAAGTACAACTTATTACTATCGCGTATTGATCAACGGCATCCCTGATGTAAAAGATGGCCACTTCAAAACTTTCCCTCCTCGAGGCACTAAGGCCAATGTTAAAATTGCCTGGGGAAGCTGTAATTATTTCGATAATCACTCCTTGTTTCAACAAATTAAAGATTTTAAACCCGATTTATTTATACACACGGGCGATTGGGCATACCCGCCAACAATCTGGGGAGACTATCACGTATTAAGTGACTCTTTAAGTACCGAGGCTTTTGCATGGCGATACAATATTGACATGATGAACCAATACATTCTTCCATTCTCCGCGATTGACTACATTTACGATGACAGTTACACCCATAGCGGAGCGGGTCTGGATGTCGTGCCGAGATATAGCTATCAAATTGTCAATGGAGCCGTTATTCATGAGCTTCGTGAGGACACCCTTCCTGCAGGTATAACACAAGGGGCAATTAGAGCTTACTATAATAATTTCCCGGGCTATGACCTGCCCGACACTTCAGGCGGTATTTTTCATAAATTTTCAATAGGTAATACAGATATTTTCATGGTCGATAATCGACTTTTTAGAACCTCTGAGTTTCGGGCATTCCCTTATGACTCTATCGCCCAAAAATACACCTTCGAGCCATCTGATACGCACACCATTTTAGGAGAGAAACAACGAGAATGGCTGTTAAGTGAACTACAAAATTCAACTGCAGATTGGAAGATTGTAGGAAGTGGTGTGGCTTTTAATAGAAAACTTAGAAATGTTCTTGAAGCTTCGTTAAACTATCAGGATACTATTGTTGATGTTTTGGGTTTTTACCAGGGCACGGGAATGACACTAGCTTTATCTATGGCTTATATGTGGGCAGGCTATCCTGCGGATCAAGATCCATTAATTGAGTTGTATCAAAGTGGACAGGTTAAGAATCTCTTTATGGTAACTGGTGATACCCACAGCTCAGCTTTAGACAACGGATATAATTCAGGAATTCCGGAAATGAATACCAGTGGTCTGGCCTCAGAGGATGAAGGATATTTTAATTTCTTGTTTACAATGCTGGCTGGGATTCTTAACGAACCCTGGCTGCGCAACGGAGAAGATATTTGGAATGGTGGCGGTAGTGGCCTTCGAAACACAGGCTTTGCCGATTCATTTGGCACGACAGAAATTTTTGAAGATGACTCAATCAAATTTTGTATTTATGATGAAATTGGCCAAAATTTAGGTTGCCTAACTTATACCAAAGATTATGTTCCAACCAATATTTCAAATAGCCATTTTTCTGCTGATCCCACAAACTTTTTATTAGCTTACCCCAATCCTACCAAAGACTTATTGATCGTAAGTTTACAAGAAAACATTGAGGCTTCTATCCTTATATTCGATATGAGTGGTAAAGAAATATGGAGAAAAGAGAATGTGGTTGGTTCTATTGAAATCGACTTAACTCAGCTTCCAAGCGGAACCTACCTTATCAATTGCTACAATGAATTGATCAATGAGTCCAAGCAATTCGTAAAAAACTAGTTGAAAATCGCTATATGAGATAACATCTGGTTTAGACTAAATGTGTATTCCGGGGATTCAAAATTAAATCCTTCATCGAAAAGCTAATCAAGCCATACTGGCTTGGCGAATCTGGCCATCCTTAAGATTGCGGTAATTCTTTAAATGGAAGGTCCGAAAAGTATCGGGACACTTTACAATTAAATCGTCGCCGCGAAACTCAGAAGAAGTGTTGGACAAATGTTTTCCTTTGTACATCAAAACGTATCCCTCATTGTCAGCCATCCAGTAGGCATTATCGTTACCAAACAATTTGGTTTCAGAAGCCTTTTGATAGGTGTGAAATGGACTTTTCAAGTAATCCTTAAATTCCAAAACTGTTGACTGCTCTGGATAAAAAACGATCAGATTATTTCCATTATACATCGATTTCAAGCCACTTACCCGACGTTGCTTGTGAAACAAATAGTAGCCATTCTCGAGCTTTATCCATGCATACTTTTTCAATTTAATAAGCTGCATCATGAAATAGCTTATACCTATTAAACCTACAGAAACGAGAATTACTCCGAAAGGCATACTCCACAATTCTTTAAACAAGGCTACCGTTGCACGTTCAACACTTTGATGTCTTGGAGGCGTTGGATCAATAAGCATCCAAACACCTAATCCTAAAAAAGCAAGAAATCCGATAATACGTATCCATTTCATTTGATAGAAATCGACAAACTCCTTCTCCTCTTGCTTAAGATCTTTATATTTTGTCATTCTGCAGTAGGTGTTTTTGCTTTACGCGTTTTGATTTGCTGTCCGAGATTCATTAGCAGACTCAAGTGATTAGCAGTGCCCGCATTGGTGTATTTACCAAGGCCATATTGAATACCCATACGTTTGATTTTTATACCAAAGCCAAAACTAAAGCCAGCGAGTCCAGCTCGTGTATCCAACGCCAATTCCGCTCTTCGATGATGATTATAAGCAAAACCAAGATTAAAAGCTTTGCCAAACTGGAATTCACCACCGATAATTATATGACGCATGAAATTATCAAAGAAAACCCCCACTGCTCCAGGCCCTGTATCTTCATCATCATTAAAAATTGAAGTCGTCGCTTGAACGGCATTCGGATCATCATATCGAATATCCCAGCGCGTAAAATTATGGGCGGTAACATTTATACGGAAAGGTAGGTGCTTGAATCGCTTACTTATACCAAACTGCACATCTGTTGGCATCAATTCTTGGCCTTCCCCTTTACGTCCTGTGTAGGATTTCATTTGAAAACCTAAATTGCGTATAATCAAAGAAGCAGAAAAATATTTCGATGTATCGACATACATCGCGGACATATCGAAAGCCATTCCCAAGGCTGTATAACTTTCTATTTGTGAAAAGGCCAATTTCGCATTCGCGCCAAACTTAAATTTATCCTTGTAGGAATGACCAGCACCTACAATCAAAGCCACATCTGTCACATTGAATAAACCTTGTTCAGTCCCTAGCTCATCGTACTCAACAAACTGGCCATAGTTCATAAACTGCGTGCCAAACTGAAATGTAGCTAAATCAAGATCATGAATATAGTTGAAATTTGCCGAATGGCTTCCGGCAAAATAAGGCAAATAGGACAATGACATTTGCTTGTGCAGACTGCTTTGAAGCATAGCCGGATTGCCGAGTGCTAAGCCAGCGTCGTTCTCGTACAAGTGATTATATATTCCGCCTTGCGCTGTAGCTCTTGCAGAAACTGGCATATCCAAAAACTGAAAAGTACTGCGTCCACCAATCTGCGCAAACGC
Organism: Verrucomicrobiota bacterium; assembly: GCA_017853115.1. Classification (GTDB taxonomy): domain Bacteria; phylum Bacteroidota; class Bacteroidia; order Chitinophagales; family UBA8649; genus JAFMKE01. The sequence goes on along the minus strand of JAFMKE010000047.1, from coordinate 7,270 downwards.
TACTTGTACTACAGCAATTATGACAATTAATATCCGATTCAATGAAATCTAAATTTCTTTAGTTTAACGCCTCGCAGGTAAAGATAGTATAAAATGAGATTTGGTTGGCTAGATGATAGACATCAGACATCAGATTTCAGATATCAGATATCAGATATCAGATATCAGGGGTAAAAAGTTAGAGCTTGGAGCTTAGATTAAACAAGTTCATTTCACATGCAAAACTCACCATACTTATTCCCTGCATTCTCCTTACCTTTGCAAAAGCGATGAAAACAAAAACTTTAAAAAAGAATAAGGTTAACGTAATCACCTTAGGTTGTTCTAAAAATTTAGTTGACTCAGAGGTATTAATGGGGCAATTGCGCGGTAATAATATTGACGTTGCTCACGAAAGTCCAGATGATGATTTCAATATCGTTATTGTAAACACCTGTGGCTTCATCGACAAAGCGAAAGAGGAGTCAATCAATACCATTTTGGATTACGCAGAAGCTAAGCGAGAAGGCACTATAGATAAATTATACGTGACAGGCTGTTTATCGCAGCGTTACAAAGATAACTTAGAAGAAGAGATTAAAGAAGTGGATGCCTATTACGGCACCAGAGATTTACCTGCGCTTCTAAAAACCTTTAAAGCAGATTACAAGCACGAGTTAGTTGGAGAACGACTGCTAACCACCCCACGCCACTATGCCTATGTGAAAATATCTGAGGGTTGTAACCGAACATGTGCTTTCTGTGCCATTCCGATTATGCGGGGTAAGCACATCTCTAAACCGATTGAGGAACTCGTGAAAGAAGTGAGCAATCTCGCTACGAATGGGGTTAAAGAAATCATGTTGATTGCCCAGGAACTGACTTTCTATGGCCTAGATATTTATAAAAAACGGAGTTTGTCAACCTTGTTAGATGCCTTGTGTGCCATTGATGGTATTGAATGGATTCGACTTCACTACGCCTACCCTTCTCAATTCCCCATGGATATAATTGAAACCATGGCTCGTCAGCCGAAGATTTGCAACTACCTAGACATACCATTACAGCACGCTTCTGATAATGTGCTGAAGTCAATGAGAAGAAAAATAAGTAATCAGGAAACGCGTGATATTATAAAGGATATTCGTAGCATTCTTCCAGAAATTGCCATTCGAACTACCATGCTGGTTGGTTTTCCAGGAGAAACACGGGATGACTTTAAACAGCTTAAAGATTTCGTTGAAGAAATGCGCTTTGAGCGCATGGGCGTGTTTACCTACTCCCACGAAGAAGGGACACATGGTTATAAATTAGAAGATAATGTTCCAGAAGAAGAGAAAGTTCAACGTGCCAATGAGTTAATGGAAATTCAACAAGAGATTTCGTACGACTTGAATGAAGCTAAAATTGGAAAGACATTTAAAGTTTTGTTTGATAAAAAAGAAGGTGAAAATTTTATTGGACGAACTGAATACGACTCTCCAGATGTTGACAACGAAGTATTGATAGATGCCACTCAACAGTATATATCTATTGGCGATTTTGCCCAAGTAAAAATTACAGATGCCACAGACTTTGATTTGTTTGGCGAACTTGTTTAAGCAATGCAACTAAAACAGGCTATATCTCTTGATAAATTGCATTTACTGAACCCTTTAGTGAATGACTACTTGAATGGTAAGGAAGGCCTGGATCACTTATTCACCTACAAGCCTAAAATTGAAGAAATTGCCAATGTCATCGATGCGAAAAAAGATTTTCCTTTTCGCGAAATCCTCCACCAAGCATTAGAACATCAATATGCCGATTTTTCTTTATCCGCTAAGACTAAAAACAATTTAGATGCCCTGTTACAAACATCAACCTATACAGTTTGTACTGCTCATCAATTATGTTTGTTTACAGGACCTAGCTACTTTATATACAAAATCTTGAGTGCCATTAAACTCGCTGGTGATTTAAATAATAAATATCCAGACAAAACATTCGTGCCTGTTTACTGGATGGGAAGTGAAGACCATGATTTCGACGAGATTAATCATACTCATGTATATGGCAAAACCCTCAAGTGGCAGAATGAAGACAAGGGAGCTGTTGGTAGACATTCTTTAACCGGTTTCGATAAAATCATAGAAGAATTCGAGGAATTATTGGGAACACATGATGCCGCTCAAGAATTCATTGCCCGAATTAAAAATCATTTCATACATGCGGCCAATTATGGCTCAGGATTTCAGTCGTGGATACTTGACATCTTTAGCGATTATGGATTGCTAGTCATTAATCAAGATGACGCCCAACTTAAATCATGCATCAAGAGTATCATGCAGGATGAACTCTTGAATCAATCGACCCAAAATGCTTTAAAAGCCAATGGGCAATTTTTAGCGGAAAATTATCATAATCAGGCTGCTGCTAGACCGATTAACTTGTTTTATCTAAAAAACAAATTGAGAGAACGAATTGAACGTGAAGACAATGTTTGGAAAGTAGTAGGAACGAATATTTCATTTGATCAAGCGAAGCTACTTCGTGAGCTCAATGACCACCCCGAAAATTTTAGTCCGAATGTTTTTTTACGCCCCCTATATCAAGAGAGTGTTCTACCTAATGTCGCTTTTATTGGTGGGCCAGGAGAAGTCGCTTATTGGTTACAGTTAAAAGATGTTTTTAATCATTTCAAGGTAGTCCAGCCGCTTATTTTACTTCGTGACATGGCTATTGTGCTGCCAGAAAATCACTTAAAAAAGTTAGCACACTGGCACATCAGTATCGAAGAAATGTTTGCCCATTATGATGAGATTGCGAAGGACTTTGTGCAAAGATTTAGCGACAATGCATTAAACCTAGATGACGAGAGAAATGCTATTTCAGAGATATTTGAAAAGGTAAAGGCTAAGGCTATTGAAGTTGACCCGAACATGGGCCGAAGTGCAGAAGCCGAGCTGCAAAAGATCTTTAACTCATTAGCCAATTTGGAGAGCAAACTTATTCGTGCTGAAAAAAGAAATTATGAGCAACAGCTTAGCCAATTAGAGAATATACAATCGAAATTATTGCCAAATAAGGTATTGCAAGAACGCTATGATAATTTTGCACCTGTGTACTTAAAAAATCCTGACAGCTATTTTGAAACTTTACTTGAAAGTTTTAATCCTTTCGATCAAGCACTCAAAGTTTATCAAACTTAATCACTTGTATTCTTCGGGAAATCATACGATTGAAACTGTAAATTTCCAAAACTAACTTCCTTCCAGCTTTCCGTATCCAGTTTAAAATGAAGAATGCCTGTTGTTACGATATGCTCAATTCGAGCTTCGGTATGAAAAGCGAAATCACTTATTCCAGGATCATGCGAAAAAACGGCTATACAATTTAGTTGATTGTCTGCGCCTCTAATAACATCAACAATTTCATGTCTCGAAGGCAAGTAGAGTTTATCATTAATTTCAATATTCCGTGAATCCAAATCTAGTCTTCTAGCAAAAATTAAAGCGGTGTGTAAAGCACGAACACCTGAACTTGCAAAGAACTTATCGAAGCGAACACCAAGTCTATCAAGTCGATCAGACATATTCCGTGCATCCCTTAAGCCTCTGAAAGCCAAAGGTCGATTAATATCCTCGATATCTTCGGAATGATCCCAAGACGATTTTGCGTGTCGAATAAGGTATAACTCTTTCAAGGAAACTAGAAGTCGTATGCCGAATTATCTTCAGAAAAATCTTTGAAGGTAAAACTTGGATTAACCTTTAAATCGTAAAAAGTATACTTTTCAAACATACCTTTCTCATCATACATTTCCTGATAGATTGGATGCATATTTGATTTATCGATATACAATATGGTCTTCTTTGCATAGGAAGAAGGAATCTGAATAGTTTGTCCACTTTTGCCACTACCGAAACCACCCAAGCCATTTTTCTCAACTATCAGTTGCTCACACACTTTTTTCTTCATTGCAATACTGTAGAGTGATTCGCCATCTTGCATTGTATAACTCTCATAGGTAAACGTTGGATCTGTAAGAATAAGTTTGTAGCATGATTTACCATCAAAGGTAACTGAGCCAGCTAGCTGAAAAACTTGATCGAATGCATTCTGCGCCTGTGCACGTTTTTTAGCATCGCGAATGGACCCGATAAGTAATCCAAACCCGCTTTCTAATATGGTGTGATGCTGATTTTTTCTGATTAAACTATTAAACGGGCTCAATTTAATGCCGAACATTTTATTCACTAGCGCCTTATTATCGCGCTCACCCGAAACATACAATACTTGCACGCCTTCATTCGCACCTTCAACGTTATCTATGAAAACCTTTTTAGGGGTCTCTTGGATTTTTGTAAAAATTTTATTCCTATGAATTTTACCGTCGATACGTTCCTCTTGAACCATCGTATACTCATAGGTTTTCCCTGCGTCAAGAGCGCTTAACATTTGGTTTACTACACTTTCAGCAGTTTGTGCTTGTGTAAGCCCTATTAACACAAAGCTAAGGCAAAGGCTTATGAGATTTTTCATTCAATAATTTTACTGCGAAAATGACAATATTTATGCCAAGATTAAATTTTAACGCCGACTTTTTTATAAATAAAGTGCAGCAACCAAGCTGGCCCAATTAATAAGAATTGTAAGTCTTCGAAGAACGAAGGCTTCGCTCCTTCAATTTTATGACCAATGAACTGACCGATCCATGCTAGAACAAAAATACCCAGAGAAATTAAGGCCATCATACCATTGTCCATGTCTAGCGCATTGAAAAGTCTATAGTTTCCATAGAGAAGCAATGATCCTACAATAAAAAAGCCGACAAACAAAGAAAAAGACAAGCGCAAATAAAACACAAGGGCAAGGAACAACACAATACCAGCTAGATTGACAAACAAACCAAACATACTTTCTGGAAAGGGTATTGCCATGAGCATTCCAAAGAGACTAAACATAATTAGTGGAATACAAATCCAGTGGATTAGTTTATTCGTCCCATTTTGATGGCTTTCGCCATACGCATCAAACCATTCTTGAGCTGTTTTCATCGTGTACTGTGTTTTGAGTAAAGTTAGTTTACTTGCGTTTAAAAAACAATTTAATATTCTTATTAAATGCTCTATCCTGTTTAACAAAAAAGGCGTACGGATCTATTGAAGTATAGTAGATAGCAATTTTTCGTAGCTATGATGAAGATAAGGGCTATCCGTTATAAGTTTTTGACTGTCGGCCTTTTGGACACCTACGATAATTCCCTTTTCAACGGTTAGATGAAATGTCTCATCACCGATGGTATGTTCAGCTCTAAACTTAGGAGATCGATTGATAATCCAATTTTTACTTCGAAATTTCTCTCTATCTACTAAGCTCGCGTCAAACTCAACTTCGCTTCCTCGGATTAAATCAAGTAAATCCTTGGCACATTCCATAGGGCTTCGTTTGATGCCCGTTAAAGCATTCAAATTAGCCGTTTGACTGCGCACTGAAGGTCGGGCTTTAGATTCAATCCTAAGGCGTTTATCCATCTCAATGGCAGGCTGCAAACTGGATAAATCAGCGTCTATTAACAAAGTGCCGTGACTAAGAATATTCTTACGCTTAGTAAATTGGGCTTGACCAGACAATTTCATCCCATCTACTTCTATCGCATTTCTGTCGGTTAGATACGCCTTTAAGTTGTAGTGTGCTAACAAATCAATAATTGCTTGAGCCGCCCATTCATAGCGATTCACTTTCTTTTCATCGAAAGCACTAATCCACGCCCAATTTAGATTACCCTCATCATGAAAAACTGTTCCACCTCCACTTATTCTTCGAGCTACTTCAATTTGTTTATTCTGACAATAAGCTAGATTAACTTCTTGAAACAAGTTTTGATTCCGTCCCAGCACAACACTGGGTTTATTGATATATAAAATCAGATAATTGGTCGCTGTAGCGTCCAATTTTTCGAGTGCCCACTCCTCCAGGGCTAAATTAGTGAACACCTCGGTGCTTGGAGATATGTATACTTTGGTTTGAAGCAAAACTAAATTCCCCTGCGGTTAATTTCCTTCTCAAGCATAGTCAATTCGCGGCTAGTTTGGCCATCCACGCTTGAATTTTCTTGTGCTCTTCGAATCAAATAAGGGATAACTTCCCGAACGGGCCCGTATGGGAGATATTTACTGGCATTATATCCTTTAGCTGCTAAATTGAAAGTTATAAAATCGCCCATGCCATACAATTGAGAAAACGTAACATTGGAATGATTGGCGGGTATACCCAAACCATCCATCAACTCTGTGGCTATAATATTACTATCTTCATTATGTGAGGCAATGCACACGGAAACGTGATTGATATTTTGTAAACAGAGCTGAATACCTTCATTGTAATCCTTGTCTACAGGAAGCTTTCCGTCGTGAATCACAGACTTCACTCCGTGCTCTTCAGCCCACTCATTCTCCTTTTCAATATAGGCCCCACGAACCAACTTCGCTCCAAGAATATACCCCTTCTCCTTAGCTAATTCTATCGAGTTACGCAGGTAGTCTAGCTTATCCCAGCGGTATAATTGAAAGGTGTTAAATACGATCGCTCTTTCCGTATTGAATTCAGCCATAAACATATCTACCAAGGCATCGATTTCATCTTGAACCCAACTTTCCTCGGCATCCCAATACACCTCAACATTATGTTCACTTGCATACGCACAAATCTCATGCATACGGTGGACCATGCGATCATAAGCCTTTTCTTGCGATTTACTTAAGGCCTTGCCAGCTTGACGCTTTTCCAGCACATTGAAATAGCCGATACTCGAAACTTTAACACAAACAACCTTTACATTTTGTTTTCTAGAAGCAAATTCAATGGCACCTTTTGCCTTACATAGGGTTCGCTCAAAATCTTTTTCTGAGTTTTTAATCTCAACACCATAATTAAGACTTACATCGACTTTCTTTTGTTGTAATAAATTAATAGCAGGAATGCACTCCTTCAACGTTTCTCCTCCACAGAACTGATCAAATATAATCGGTTTAACAATGGGCTTGATTGGAAATCGGATAGCAAGGGCAATATGAGTCAGCGTAGTTCCTACACGTGTCAGCAAGCTATTGCCAATCAATTGAAAGACCCCGTAAACCTTTTTTAGTCTCTGGTTAGAATAATGTGCGTAAGCAGTGTCTGTATCGTTAAAAGAAACCTTCGTCGGTTTAGATTCCATTCAGTACAATTGTATCAAACGAAGATACATTAAGAATTAAAAATTAAAAATTATTAATTATCAGCAGGCATAAGAGATAATTTACCAAAA
>JAFMKE010000185.1 GCA_017853115.1 Verrucomicrobiota bacterium | reverse complement strand
CTCAGGGATGACGGCTAGGAGACAAAAATTGTCCTAAATATGTTTATCGTCATTCCCCGTGTAAAAATTAGACACTCCAACAAGGTGCGTGCAATAATTTAGCATGGTTTTCGTAATAGAACATGTTGTACTTTTTACATTTGTAATATGCGAAAGATTTGGTGGATAGCGTCGGTTATAATGTGTATGGGCTTTTATTCGAGTGAAGTTCCCATACATACAGAATACCTCATCGAAGAAGCCAAACAAACGGCCTGGGTGGATAGTGTGATGGCCACCATGACACTCGATCAAAAAATTGCCCAGTTTTTTATGTTGGGCGCCTACCCTACGCAGGGCGAAAGCAACCGTGCAGCGGTTGAAAAAATCATCAAGGACTACCAAATTGGAGGTGTCATTTTTTTCAAAGGCAATCCCAATCAATTCGCTTCTTGGTCAAACGACTTTCAGGCTGCTGCGAATGTCCCTATGTTTATCTCCGTAGATGGAGAATGGGGCGTAAACATGCGCGTGGATAGCACTATTCAGTACCCAAGGCAACTTACACTTGGAGCTATTCAAAACAATGATTTGATTTTCGATATGGGCGAACAGATTGCCCGCGAATGTAAAGCGCTAGGTATCAATATCAATTTGGCTCCCGTAATGGATGTCAATAACAACATCAATAATCCGGTAATCAATGACCGCAGTTTCGGTGAAGACAAATACAATGTGGCGCTTAAAGGTTCATCCTATGCGCTGGGGATGCAGCACCAGGGCGTCATGGCGGTAAGCAAACATTTTCCCGGCCACGGTGATACCGACACGGATTCACATAAAGATTTACCCATTATTAAGCACAGCTTCGAACGACTAGACAGCTTGGAGTTATACCCTTTCAAGATTGCGATTGAACAAGGCATTATGGGTATGATGGCGGCACACTTGAGTATTCCCGCCTTGGACGACACCCCTAATCAAGCGTCCAGTTTATCTAAAAAAGTGGTTACTGACTTACTTAAAGACAGTCTTGGGTTTAAAGGCCTTGTATTCTCCGATGCCTTAAACATGCAGGGTGTAAGTAAGTATTACCAACCCGGCGATGTCGATAAATCGGCCTTCCTGGCAGGCAATGATGTTTTGGTGGTATCTGAAAATATCCCTAAAGGCATCGCCTTAATTAAAGCGGCTGTAGACAGTGGAGAAATCAGTGAAGCCTATATTGACCAGCGTTTGAGAAAAGTATTGCAATACAAATATCTCCTCGGCCTGCATACCTATCAAGCAGTGTCTACCGACAATTTGCAGGAAAAGCTGCAGTCGAAAAAAGGAAACGCGATTAACCGCAAGCTTTTCGAAAGTGCCTTGACCCTCGCCGCGAACGAAAATCATCTCTTGCCTTTAAAGAAAGGGCATCAGTCATCCACTGCAAGTTTAGCTATTGGAACGAGTGAAAAGCAAGTTTTTCAGAGCAAGTTGGAGGAGTTTGGTGTAACGAAGCACTTTCAAGCCACCAATGATATGGCATCGAGTGCAAGTGCTGGCATTTTAGACAAACTAAAAGCCTATGACCGTGTCATTGTCAGCGTACACAATATGAGCCGCTGGAAAAGTAAAAACTATGGATTTTCCTACGGCGAATTAGACTTACTTAAAAAACTGAACGAGCAAACCGAAGTGGTCTTAGTCTTGTTTGGTACGCCTTACAGTTTGATTCACTTTGACGCTTTTGACCACATTCTAGTAGCCTACGAATGGAACAAATATACCGAAGAAGGAGCGGCAAGGGCTTTGTTTGGCGACTTGAGCATCAATGGACATTTACCTGTTTCAGCGGGCACTTTCCAAGTAAACACAGGCTACCCGATTACGAAGAATAACGGCGTACTGGAATACGACTCCCCAGAGAATACCGGCATGGATATGAAAGTCTTGGATTCTATTGAGCTATACGCCCAAAAGGCTATTAGGCTAAAAGCCACGCCGGGTTGTCAGGTGTTGGTAGCCAAAGACGGCAAAATTATTTATGAAAAATCCTTTGGTCATTTGACCTACGACAAGAAAATTCCGGTTCAAGATAATACCATATACGATGTGGCCTCGATAACTAAGGTTGCTGCCACCACTTTATCCATCATGAAACTCTATGAAAATGGGGATTTAGATTTAGAGGGACGACTGCGCCATTACCTGCCTCAGTTGGGTGGCACCAAAGTAGGCCAATTGGTGATCAAAGATATATTGGCCCACCAGGCAGGACTACCCGCCTGGGTGCCCTTCTACCGGCATACGGTGGAAGATTCGGTTTACAACAATTGGTACCACGTGGATTCCAATGCGGCTTATTGTGTGAAGGTAGCCGACGACTTATTCATCTGTAAGGATTCGACAGATTATATCTGGCGGACCATCGAAGGATTGAGCATCAAAGAAAACCCGGAGTATCGCTACAGCGACATTGGTTTTTATTTATTGATGAAAGTGATAGAGGAAAAAACGGGCACACGCCTGGATAAGTATGTGCATGATACCTTTTACGCACCGATGGGACTGGAGAATATAGGCTTTAATCCAAGTACTAAATTTTCTAAGGATCGCATTCCACCTACGGAAAACGATACGATTTTTCGCAAGCAAGAAGTGCAGGGTTATGTGCATGATCCGGGAGCCGCTATGCTGGGCGGCGTATGCGGGCACGCGGGTTTGTTTAGCAATGTACACGATCTGGCGGCTATCTTCCAAATGCTCTTAAATGGTGGCAGCTACAATGGTCAGCAATTCTTAAAAGAAGAGACCATTGACTACTTCAATACCGCACATTATGCCGATCAGGATAACCGCCGGGGTTTGGGTTTCGACAAACCGGTTTGGATTGATGACAAAACCGGCAAGCGTGATGGCGGGCCTACATCGGGAATGGTTAGCGACCAGTGTTTTGGTCACACGGGTTTCACGGGCACATCCGTTTGGGCTGATCCAGAAAACCAGTTGATTTACGTCTTCTTATCGAACCGTACCTATCCGGATGCCTATGGTTCCAACATACTAGCCAAGGAAAATATCCGCACAGATATTCAGAC
>JAFMKE010000184.1 GCA_017853115.1 Verrucomicrobiota bacterium | reverse complement strand
TCCGTATTCAAGAGTTTTATAACGAAGTCTCTTTGTTTTTGCACATCCATATTTTGAAAATAAGCCATTTGACTTGTGATACTTTCTAAGCTAATCAACGCTAATCCATGCTCATCCGCATAGTTTTGTAAATTGATATCCAGAAAGTTAAATCCGAGTTCTTCTGATTCACTGGGTGGAGTACTTAAGAGTATCCCCGCTAGATAGGGTGACATATAAGGTAAAATGATTAGCATTTCTTTTCCCAACTGCTCCTCAAAGCGTTGTGCTAGGCGCTGATATTCTTTAGCTGAAAACACATGAATGCATTGTTTAGCGCTGTCTTTTTCGAAGAGAAAAGGCAAAATAGCGAATGCATCTTCCGGTTGGAGTATGATTTCTCCAGCATAGGCTTCTTGGGATCGAATGAAAGGTAATACCTGCTCTGCAAATTCAATTACTCGGCTATCCTGACTGTGTATGGTACCAAACAAATAGGATTTTTGATGATTCTTCTTATTAATCTCCCAAAGCAAGGCATTGTCTTGAGCAAATAGCGTAAAATTGAACAGTAGACATAGCAGCCCTAAGAAGTATTTAATCATGTGATAAAGTTGATGAAAAAAATTGATTTGCTTATTTCTCGTGGCTTATCTTCTATACTTTTTGTAGAGCATCCTTCACAGCCATAGATTGCAATTGCGTATCTTTGCAGAGCAAAACATGACTATGTTAGATAAATTAGAGCCCATTGCCATTAAGTTCGAAGAAGTTCGTCAAAAGCTTGCTGATCCAAGTGTGATGCAAGACATGAAGGAGTATACTCGATTGAGTAAGGAGTATAAAGAATTGGAAGATGTTAAAAAGGTTTACGATGCGTACAAGAACGTTTTAAGCAATTTGGAAAACACTAAAAACATTTTGGCAACCGAACGGGACGATGAGATGCGGGAAATGGCCAAAATGGAATTGGATGAATTGGAGGACAGTAAAGAACGGCTGGAAGAGGAGATTAAAGTCTTGTTGGTTCCCAAAGACCCAGAAGATGGAAAAGATGTCTTACTTGAGATTCGTGCCGGAACAGGCGGTGATGAGGCGAGTATTTTTGCTGGAGACTTGTTTAGAATGTATTCAGCTTATTGCGCAAATAAAGGGTTCAAAACGGAACTAATCAGTATGAGTGAAGGCACTGCTGGAGGTTTCAAAGAGGTGGTTATGCAGGTTAAGGGCGATCAAGTCTATGGTACATTAAAGTATGAAAGTGGTGTGCATCGTGTACAACGAGTGCCCAAAACAGAAAGTCAGGGCCGTGTGCATACCTCTGCTGCTTCTGTGGCAGTTCTGCCAGAGGTGGATGAAGTAGATGTGAGTATCAATCCTGCGGATTTGAAAGTAGATACTTTCCGAGCTAGTGGGGCAGGTGGACAGCACGTAAATAAAACCGAGTCGGCGATACGAATAACGCACGTTCCTACGGGAGTTGTTGTAGAATGTCAAGAAGGGCGTTCTCAACATAAAAACAGAGAGATCGCTATGGGGTACCTGCGCTCAAAACTATACGAACAAGCAAATGCGGCTCGCCATGCGGAGATTTCAGATAAAAGGAAGTCCTTGGTTAGTACAGGTGACCGAAGTGCAAAGATTAGAACTTATAATTATCCTCAAGGAAGAGTAACTGATCATCGTATTGGTTTAACCCTATATAATTTGGATGCTATTGTTGGTGGAGATGTAGATCAGGTGATTGAAAAACTCAAAATGGCAGAGCAAAGCGAGAAGCTTTCGGCTATGGAAGGGCTTTAAACTAACGCTATGACAAAGTTTATAAGAACAGTTCAAGCAATTATCCTATTTGTCTTACTTCTGTTGATTTTAATTTTTTGCTTTCAGAACAATGCGCCTGTTGATATTACTTTTCTCCACTTGAAAGTTCAACAAATGCCCTTGTTTATTGCTTTGTTTGGTACCTTGTTGGTAGGATTACTTCTTGGTTTTATTGCTGGATTAATTTCTGGAACAAAAACGAAGCGCGAGGCGTTACGAACTAAGAAGGATGTTGGAGAGAATTCCACTCGTCCGGAGTTGAATAAACCACAAGAAGATAAATAAAATGATAGCTATACTTTCTCCTGCCAAGAAACTAGATGAATCTCCTTATGAGCATCTTGGTTTTGAGCTTAGTCAAGCCCGAATGTTAAATGAAGCGGAAGTTCTAATGGGGGTTTTAAAGAAAAAAAATCCCAAAGAGATTGCTCAACTGATGGATTTGAGCCCCAATTTGGCCGAAATGAACTTCGAGCGAAATCAAGAATGGACGAAAGAACATGATGAAAAAAATAGTAAACCCGCTATTTTAACATTTAATGGCGAGGCTTATCAGGGGCTTAAGGCATCAGAGTTTTCTCCCGGTGATTTACAATATGCCCAAGACCATTTGCGCATTTTGTCAGGATTATATGGTGTGCTGCGGCCCTTGGATTTAATGCAGCCATATCGCTTAGAAATGGGAAGAGCTCTGAAGACCAAGGGCAAAAAAAACCTCTATGATTTTTGGGGGGATGAAATCTTAAATACTTTAAGCGATGACCTTGAAGATAGTGGTAGTCGCGTCTTGGTCAATCTGGCATCAAATGAATATGCGAAAGCGGCAAAATTGAAGAATCTCGACGCGCGTGTAATCACTTGTGAATTCAAGGAACACAAGAACGGAACGTACAAACCAATTATGGTTTTTGCCAAAAAAGCCCGTGGATTGATGAGCCGCTTTATTATTCAAAATAAAATCGAAAATCCTGAGCATCTCAAAGCGTTCGACCTAGAAGATTATGTATTCAACCCGCGCATGAGCTCCGAAGACAATTTCGTTTTTACTAGAAACTAAGCACTTGGATTTACTGAAATATATATTGTCTCTGCCGTTTATCATTCCTATTAGAATATATCAACTAGTTATTTCTCCGTGGTTGCCCTCAAGTTGCCGCTATACCCCAACCTGTTCTGCCTATTCGCTACAAGCGTTCAAAAAGTATGGTCCGATTAAAGGTTTATGGCTGACTATCAAAAGAGTCGGTAGTTGTCACCCTTGGGGTGGCAGTGGATATGATCCGGTGCC
>JAFMKE010000046.1 GCA_017853115.1 Verrucomicrobiota bacterium | reverse complement strand
AAGGCTTCCTTCCTCAGTACTTTCAGGAATGACGGTTTGTAGAATTGTTTTGTGTAATTAGGACTATTAAAAGTCTATGTTCTGACATCTCAAATCTGACATCTAATAAATCTTCGGTATTATTCGAAACGGTACTTTTTTCAAGTATTCATCCCATAAGGCACCATACTTTTCTGCACAGCGCTTATCGTCATCGATTTGACGCGGGAAGAGTAACGCCACATAATATAATGGATACAACCATGGCCATGGTAGGAGTATATGACCTATTGCAATCACAATGCCCGATGCCATTAAGATTTCACCCAAGTAATTGATGTGTCGACTCAAACCCCAAAAGCCATTAACTAATAATGTTCTTTGCCCGTCTGTGATAGTCTCAGGTTTTATGCCTAAAAAGCGCTTATTTGGATCTCTCTTAAAGTAGTATTTCTGCATATTCGCTCCACGAGCCAAACTCCATCCACTGAAAAATACCAGTATTCCGAGGGCAATTACTATTGGTGATTGATTGGGTGAGTCTAAAGCAGCAGTTGACCAGAAAGGAATACTGTAAAAGAAAGGGTAGAAGGCGATACAACCCCAGCCCAATTTAAAGCCAACTCGTTCAGCAAAAAAATCATAGGTATATAAATGCACTTCTTCGAATGTCAAGTAATCTACAATAAAATAGGTGAGAAGGCCTGCGGCAACAAACAAACCTATATTGCTGGCTTCACCGAATTGGAAATAATGGTGTGCAGCAAAACTGTAAATATTGATAGCTAACATAATAGCACCAATTAAATACAAATACATCTTCGCATCAATTCGTCCACCCCAAAGTTGCGGGTTCTCTAAACGACCCAAATAGAAGTCAGCAAAGAAAGATGATTTGACTTTTGGGAAAGGGATAACTAGGGCAAATGAAAAAACTAGCCCAAAGAAAATCGCGCCAAACAATGCTGCCCAGCGAACGGTATAAAACCAGTCCCATGGGAGGATTCCTGTATAGCATAGTCCAGCCCAAGTGGCAAGGGTTATAAACAGCACCAATAAACCGTTTAAACGGTATTTTAATTTTTCATCGGTTCCGGTTTTGGTTACATAACCGATGACCCACCGTCCAGGAACAATCGCGTTTAAAACAAAGATGTAGGTATATACGATACCAGGTGCTAAGAAGCCTAGAATATTTTCCATGATTGTAAAACTAATAAGAAATATTTTGCTGAGGTACTGAATTTTATATTTCGGACTTGTTTAGTATCAAATAATTGAGTTTTGAATTCTTAAGATGAATAATTATTTATTCGCTTCTTCGACTCATTTTAAAATAGGTGGTGGTGTTTCGAACTTTACTACCTAGCGGATGTAAGCAAATCGTTAGTGTGTTAATTTTTTCGCTATTTTTGATTCATGTATTCACTGGTTGAAGAAAACTACCTAAAGGCATTGTATCTATTGTCTCTGGATAACGATGGTGAGGTAAGTGTTAACGACTTATCTAAGCATTTAGATATCAAGATGCCTACCGTAACCAGTATGATGAAGAAATTGGCCAAAAAGGGCATGGTTCAATACGAAAGCTACAAGCCTTTGCGACTAAGTGAAGAAGGCGATAAAGTAGCAGCTTTAATCATTCGCAAGCATCGACTCACAGAGATGTACTTGGTGGAAAAGATGGGGTTCGGTTGGGAAGAAGTGCATGACATTGCGGAGCAAATCGAACACATTCAATCTCCAGCGTTTTTTGCTAAAATGGATGCTTTATTGGGGCATCCTGAAATAGATCCACATGGTTCACCGATACCCGACAAAAACGGCAAGATGATGTGGAGAGATTATATCAAATTATGCGATTGTCGTAGCGGAGATGAAGTAAAGATTACCGCGGTTATAAATACTTCAGATGATTTTTTAAAGTTTTTAAATGGGAAAGCTATTTCGCTGGGCCTATGTTTAAAAATTGAATCTTTGGAGCCTTTTGACGAGTCTATGGTGGTAAGTTACGAGGGGCACAAGGCAGAGACCTTAAGTAAGGCGGTTACTGAACGATTGTTGGTAGAACTTTGATTAGTTCATGCGCTCAAATTGCTCGTCTTTAGACGATGGAGTTATCCCCCCTATAGTGGTGGCACGACTCCAAGTCGTGCCACCACTATAAAGCTAGGGCTATCTTTTTGGGGTTATTCAATCAAATGAGTAATTGACCATGCCTTGCTATTTGATCTATTGAATTTTTTATTATTTTGACTTAAGACAGTGTAGGATGCTCATATAGGAAATTATTACTGCTTTTCGTTAGTTTCATCGGCTCACGGAAAGTAAAATTAACTGCAGAGTGGATCTTGTAAAATCTTTACGATTCCACAACCTTAATCGCCTCAGATATGTATGAATTCAAGTTGTCTTCGACCTTACCTTGTCCAACAGTTTTTCCTAATCGCACGACTACCATATTCTGGTCTGGCACAACAATAACAAATTGCCCTAAATGACCGCGAAAATAGTAAAAGGGTTCTGGCGCATTTACTCCAATCCAGGTGCTGTACCCGTAATAATCCACAAAAACCGGCTCGTACATCATCTTAACATATTCAGGAGAAACAAGGGTGTCGCCGTTCCAAATACCATCTTGCAACATTAATTGACCCAGCTTGGCGAAGTTTCTCGCATTGGTATTGATACAGCAATAACCAAGCTCCATGCCGCTATTGTCTATATGCCATAAGGCATCATCGTTCATTCCTAAAGGTTGCCAAAGTTTTTCGCTTAAATAATCCGATAAAGTAATGTCAGGATTTTCAGTTCTTAACGCTCGACGCAAGGCAATAGCTAGTAATTGGGTAGATGCACTTGAGTAATAATGGTAAGTGTCGGGCTCATGAGCAAAAGAACCTCGAGTAAGAAAGTCTACAACATCACTTCCATAATATAACTTAACAGTTGGACTGAAAGGGTTGTAATAACTTTCATCCCAATCGTATCCTGAGGACATGGTGGAAAGAGAACCTAAGGAGGCTCTTTGTGCTAATGAATCATCTTTAAATTCTGGTAAAAAATCAATCAATGGCTGCCTGATACTTTCAATGTATCCTTCATCAATAGCAATGCCCGTAAGGAGGGTTACAACAGTTTTGGCCATAGAGAATGAGTTGGTTTTACTCCACTCATCGTAGCCATCAAAGTAGGATTCTGTTACCAACTTACCGTCTTTTACCACAAGAAAGGCAACTGCGTCATTTTTCTCTAACTCATCGCGAAAATCTTGAGGCAATTTATCCGTTGCATAATTATCAGCTAATAACCATTCTTGAACTTTGTTGTTTGCAATAGTATTGCTTTTAAACTGTTTATAGTCATCGATGTTGGCCGTCGAATTACCTACTAAATAGGTTCTGCTAATGGCAGTAAGGATAAAGGCATTGCCGGTGACCCATAATCCGAAACTGCTGAGTAACATTATTGCTACTATAGCTATGACTGTATTGCGTAATATTTTCATAAATAACGATGATTAGATAAATGTCGAATACAAAAATTGATTAGCTTCTTCTCACTACGCTATTCGCCATAGCCGCTTCTTTTTTTTCTTCACTTAAATTCACTTCATGGTATTGTTGAATCAGTTCTTCAACAATATCTTTTACTGGACGAATCGCCTTAGTGTATTCAATCGAAGGTCCTGCGCACCAAACGGTTTCATAGGTGGAATTAAATGCTGCTTTTTCGACGGCTTTCATGCCTTTGTAGAAGGTGAGCATTTTGACATATTTTTTGAGCTTTTTATTTTTGCTCAATAATTTTTCCATCCAGTTTTGCTTGGTTCCTACTTTCTGAACATAGGGTGTATTGATTACGGTACAAGGGGAGCCGGAAATCTTTGTTGTTAGCACGATGTCATCTGCTCCGTAGTCAACGCAAGCTTGTTTATATTCTTGGGATACGGGAGCTTCTGGTGTAGCAATAAAAATACTTCCCATACTGACACCAATTGCGCCATCTTGATGAATTCGCTTCCAGATTCCTGCACCGTCTCCGACGCCTCCTGCTGATATAACAGGAATGCTCACATTATCTCTAAGTAAAGGAATGAGTTCTGTGCTTAGCATTGGTCCAGCATGTCCACCAGCTTCTTTATTTACTGCAATAACCGCATCAGCACCCAGGCTTTCCACTTTTTTTGCATATGCCACATCAACCACATCACAAAAAACTTTGATGCCATGCGGTTTGCATTTGTTGATTACTTCTTCAGGCGAACCCAGCGAAGTGATAATGAAATCTACTTTCATATCTACACAAGTATCCAGTTGGCGCTTGTAGTGGATGTTGGATTTGTTTACAATTAAGTTTATACCGATTGGTCCACCCGCTTTTTCTCTAATTTCTTTTAATCCGGCACGCATTTGCTCATCCGTACGCCAGTTCAGGGCAGGAATACAAGGTGCAATACCTGCTTTGATGGCTTCGATACTCATCTCTTCATTGCTTACTAAAAACATAGGAGCAAGGATAATGGGGTATTGGATGTTTAACAAATCGGTAAGCGGTGTTTTTATTTGCGTATTCATAGTCTAAAAATAGAGATATTAATCAAAAAAGTTTAGGATGTCTTCCGCACACTTGTCAAGCTCCTCTAACATCGGTGCATGACCACAATTTTCGTAAGTCAATAATGCTGAGTTAGGTAAGTCGCGATCAAATCGAATGGCGTGGCTGTATGGGATAATTTCATCTTCTGTTCCCCAAATGATCAAAGAGGGGGTCTGTATTTGCTGAATAATTGCGGTATCCATAAACTTTTTATAACCAGCAAGTTGTTTGAGATATTCCAGATTTCCTTCCTTGTTCATCATTCCGTATTTGCGCTCAAACAGCATAGGATCAATATCTTCATCTTTGAAGAAACACATTTCAACGTTACTTTTAGCAATAAAAGGAGCGGCTCCTTTAGCCAATAAATAGCGAATGTGTGGTTGATTAATCCATTCTGCATTCTTTTCCGCTATTTGAACCATATCATAACCTGCCGGTGCGAGAAGTACTTGTTTTTGAATTCTATCAGGAAACATGTAAGTCGTATTCCATGCAATCATCCCGCCCATAGAATTACCAACAATGTAGCTTGTATCTCTCGCAAAATTTTCTAAAATGAATTCCATAAAATCGAAATACACTTGTTGGATATCTTCCGAGTGCAGAGGTGCGTCGCTCAAACCAAATCCGGGTAAATCGAAGCTTACAACATGGTAATGTTCTGCAAGTCGGTCTCCTAGTGGATTGAATTCATGCAAGGCGCCACCTAAGCCATGCACAAGTATGACGCTCTTAGAATGTTTATGTCCTTTTTCCAAAAGATGCACTTGTATGCCCTTCCACTCAATGAATTGAGAGTTTTCAAATTGGTATGTTTCCTTGGCTTGTTCTTTCGAAATGAAATGATTTTTTCTAAGCGCGGTATAACTTAAAAAAAGAATAAGGGGAAAGCTTAAAGCCAGACCGGTATATTTCAATAGCTTTTTCATCTATATTAAAAGGCAAAGGGCTTTACGAATCTCTCCTGCTTGAATGAGGTCTCGAGCATGGCTTTCAAGATCAGTAGGATGATTTAATGATAGGGATTCTTTCGTTTCTTTAATTTCCTTTTCATCAGGTAGACTGGTTTCCATTGCTAACTGTGCAATTTCGTTCCCTGTTAGGATTTTACTTTCGACTATATGCTTCGGCAGGCCATCGAATCCTAGGTTGATTTTAGTAAATGGGTTGTCAATTTCAAAAATTCCTTCTTTCGAACGGGTGTAATAGGATTTACCCATGCGGCCTACCAGGTCGATTTTCATCGGGTCAATCATCTCATCTTCATCCAAGATATTTTCATCGATGTGTATTTGTACAATTTCACAAATAAATAGATTCGCCGCACCACCTACCTCGCCAAAGTGAATGACATCCTTTACTTTGCATTCGAATTGGACTGGACTTTCTTTTACCCTTTTTGGTTTTACCAGGGTAGAAGCAATGGCGGTGACGCCCGCTTTTTCAAATTCATTGATACTGCTATCGTAGTCTGTACTGCTAATATTCATTTGATTAACTAAATCAAAGGGCACTACATTGATTACTACCTCCTTAGTCGCCATGATGTTATGCAGCGTATCTTTTGTTGAATTATCTCGACCTCTTCGGTTGCTCGAGAATACAAGTGTAGGCGGATTAGAACCAATGGCATTAAAAAAGCTATACGGTGCGAGATTTGATTCTCCGCGCTCGTTTACTGTACTTGCCCAGCAGATTGGGCGAGGCCCAACAGCTCCTGTAATGTATTGATGCCTTTTCGGAATAGGTATAGATAATGGGTCAAATGAAATCATACTTGTTTGAATTTTCGAATATACAAGATAAACAAACTAATCAGTAAAGGGATGCCAATCCATTTGAGTTCGCTCAATAAAACAGCAACGCCTCGATCGGAAAAAAAGTTTTTAACGCCGATAGGCGAGACCTTAATCACTTGCCAGGGGAAGAAATAGCGTGTGTTGTCAAATGGTGCGAAAAATGCTACACCTTTTCCTCCTGTAGTTAGCGCATCTAACAAACTGTGTGATAGCGTAGCGAGAAATAAAAAGAAGAAAAAAGTGAGATGTTCTTTTTTCGTTTTGGCCACCATGAGTGTAGTTAAGGCGCAAAGTACAAATGCAAAGAGGATGGAGTGCGTGATGCCTCTATGTCCCCACATGCTCTCGTAAGGTATTCCGAATCTGAATGCAATGACATCTATATCGGGTAAGATGCTAAAAATAACACCTAAAAAAAGAACGCGAACAGGTAGATGGGTGAGCAGTTGCAAGACATTGTTAATGGCCCAAGCAGCTGCGGCATGTCCGAAAGCTGAAGCCATTAGGTGGCTGGTAATATTTTAACTATTGCTTCGCCAAAACCAACCCGAACACCCTCTTTTTCAGCATGTGCGCGCATGATACAAGTGTCGCCATCTTGCATAAATTTACGCTCAGAACCATCGGATAAGGTAATAGGCTTTGTTCCACGCCAAGTCAACTCCAGCATCGATCCGTATTGATTTTCTTCTGGTCCACTTATTGTGCCCGATGCATACATATCGCCTACATTGATGTTACACCCATTGACCGTTTGATGCGTCAGCTGCTGGTTCATGTTCCAATACATAAATTTATAATTAGAAGTGCAAATCGTTTGCGCTTCTCCATTCTCCGGTTGAAGGGCAACTTCAAGATGGATATCAAAATTTGCGTCTTTACTTGGTTTTAAATAGGGTAGAACCTCAGGGTCTTGTTCGTATCCTTTTGTGCGGAAAGGTTCGAGCGCATCCATAGTTACAACCCATGGAGAAATAACCGAACCAAAGTTTTTGGCAAGAAATGGACCGAGGGGAACATATTCCCACTTTTGAATATCTCGAGCACTTAAGTCGTTAAAGATAACCATGCCCCAGATAGCATTTTCTGCTTCATCAATTGGAATACTTTCTCCTAATTTTGTTTGTTTACAAGTGATAAATGCCATTTCTAATTCGAAATCGAATAAGCGTGTAGGACCAAAACTTGGCGCTGCTGCGTCATCCGCTTTGGTTTGTCCTTTTGGCCGGTGAATTTCAGCGGGCGAAACAACGATTGAACTGGCACGGCCATGATAACCAACTGGTAAATGTTTCCAGTTTGGTAATAAGGCGTTATTAGGGTCTCTAAACATTGTTCCTACATTGCGCGCGTGATCTTCACTGCTATAAAAGTCGGTGTAATCACCTACTTGTACAGGCATGTGCATGGTTGCTTCGGACATGTTGACCATGATGCTTCCTCGATGAGTTGAATCCCTGAGTTCATCGTTGTTTTCATTCAATAATTCTTGCAGACGATTACGGAGTTTACTTGCTGCCGGTCTACCGAGAGCCATAAAATCATTTAACTTATCTGTATCGAATAAGGTGGTATCAAAATCTATAAAGCCATTGTTTGCCAGTTCCAATACGTCGACAATTTTGTTCCCGATTGCAACACCTACCCGAGCAGATTTTTTTTGTGTAGAGAAAATGCCAAAAGGGAGATTTTGTATGGTGAAATCTGATTCTTGTGTTACTTCAACCCACGATTGCAAACTAAAGTCTGTCATTTTTATCTAATTTTATCTAATTAATTGAATTGGGAGTGTAAACTTAGGACTTTCAATAGAGAAGTACTAATTAGATTTTAAAATAAAATAAACATGAGATTGATTGGAAATATTGTTTGGTTGATATTTGGCGGTTTTGTAACCGCTTGTGAATACGCGTTGGCTGGAATAGCATTATGTTTAACCATTGTTGGAATACCTTTTGGATTCCAATGTTTTAAATTGGCGTATTTTGAGTTAATGCCTTTTGGATTGGAGGCTAGGAAGGTGGAAGATGGTAATGGATGTTTATATTCATTGATGAATATTATCTGGTTTTTTGTAGGTGCTATTCCTATAGTTTTAACTCATCTGCTTTTGGGCTTATTGTTTGCCATTACAATTATCGGCTTACCTTTTGCCAAACAACATTTTAAGTTGATGAGTTTGAGTTTGACACCTTTTGGAAGAGATATTCTGGAAGTGGATGGAGGACCTTTTAGTTAGCACGTACTAGTGCCCCTCATATATTTACGGTTTAAACTGAATTTTACGCATACGCAAGCTCTCAGGCGTTACTTCGAGGTATTCGTCATCATTGATATATTCCATAGATTCTTCCAGAGAAAAGTCTACCTTCGGAGCAATTTTGGCATTGCCATCCGAACCAGCACTTCGCATGTTGGTCAACTGCTTGCCTTTGATTGGGTTGATGCCTAAATCATTCGAACGGGTGTGTTCGCCAATTACTTGGCCGATATATACTTGGTCACCAGGTTCTACGAAGAATTTGCCTCGATCTTGCAATTTATCCAAAGAATAAGCTAAGACCTGACCTTTTTCAATAGAAACTAAAGAACCTTTAGAACGTGACGGTACTTCTCCTTTGTACGGTGCATATTCTCTGAAGCGATGCGTCATGACTGCCTCTCCAGCAGTTGCGGTCAGAATATTATTTCTTAATCCAATCAATCCACGCGATGGAATATCAAATTCCAAGTGCATCAAATCGCCTTTAGGGTTCATAATCAATAAGTCGCCTTTTCGCTGGGTTACCAATTCGATTACTTTACCTGATTTGTCTTCAGGAACATCTACAACCAATGTTTCCATCGGCTCATTTTTCTGACCATTTATCTCTTTGAATATTACTTGTGGTTTTCCTACTTGCAATTCGTAACCTTCACGACGCATAGTTTCAATCAAAACAGATAAGTGAAGAATCCCGCGACCGTAAACCATAAACTTGTCTTCCGTATCCATATCTTCTACTCGTAAAGCAAGATTCTTTTCTAATTCCTTATATAAACGATCGCGCAAATGACGAGAAGTCACAAATTTGCCCTCTTTCCCAAAGAAAGGAGAGGAGTTGATAGTGAATAACATACTCATGGTTGGTTCGTCAACGGCAATTCTTTCTAAGGGCTCTGGATTTTCAAGATCTGCAATTGTATCACCAATTTCAAAGTCTTCAATACCCGTCACAGCACAAATATCACCACTTCTTACAGATTTAGCTTTAACTTTACCCATACCTTCAAAGGTGTGTAACTCTTTAATTCGAACCTTTTTGTTTCCGTCCTTTTTACATAAGGTGTAATCCTGGTTTTCATTAAGTGTGCCACGTAATACTCGTCCTACGGCAATTCGCCCAGTAAAGGCAGAGAAATCAAGCGATGTAATTTGCATTTGTGGGGTCCCTTCGAATATTGGAGCTTCAGGTATTTCTGATAGAATAGCATCCATTAAAGCAAGAATATTATCCGTTGGCTGTTTCCAGTCTGTGCTCATCCATCCTTGTTTGGCTGAACCGTAAATAGTTACAAAGTCTAATTGCTCCTCGGTTGCATCCAAATTGAACATTAGCTCGAATACATCTTCCTGAACAATATCCGGAGTGCAGTTCTCTTTATCGACTTTGTTAACCACAACAATTGGTTTTAAGCCTAATTCGATTGCCTTGCCCAATACAAAACGTGTTTGTGGCATGGCACCTTCAAAAGCGTCTACTAATAATAACACGCCGTCCGCCATTTTTAATACACGTTCTACTTCACCTCCGAAATCCGCGTGACCCGGTGTATCAATAATATTGATTTTAACATCTTTATAATTCACCGATACATTCTTGGATAGAATGGTTATACCGCGCTCCCTTTCCAAATCGTTGTTGTCCAATAATAGTTCTTGCACCTCTTTTCTTTCGTCGAAAACTTTACAAGCTTGAATGATTTTATCGACTAGGGTAGTTTTACCATGGTCAACGTGGGCGATAATTGCGATATTTCTTATAGACTGCATAGTCGTTTTTATTTCAGCGGGCAAAGGTAGAGATAAAATGTGAGCTTATTTCTTATAATTTTCGAAAGAAATACGCAATAAATTAAGAGAATGATGAATATATCAATAAACGGTGTACCTTTGTTGTACATTAAATAAATTATCATGAACAAAGGAACAGTTAAGTTCTTCAACGAGACCAAAGGTTTTGGTTTTGTAAAAGACGAAGCGGACGGGCAAGAGTATTTCGTGCACGTTTCAGGATTAGTAGATTCGATTGACAAGGACGACGAAGTAACGTATGACTTGCAAGAAGGTCGTAAAGGATTAAATGCAGTTAACGTTAAAAAAGCGTAATTACACATATAATTAGTACCTAATCACTAAAGGTCTTCACAAGGTGAAGGCCTTTTTTTATGACCTTTACTCAAGAGATGGTGTTGAGAGTTGGAACATTTCCCTAAATAAAATTGTTTCATACATAGATTAAATTAAATACATCAAATGAAAATTATTTTAGTTAGCGTCAGTGTCATTTTGTTAGGTTTCTTGGCCGTTCAAGCATACGCGATGTCAACCTCCAGAAATATAGAATCCTACCCGTATACAGTTATTCAAGAATATGGCGATTTTGAAATCCGTCAATACGAGGCTAGTTTGTTTACTTCAGTTACCATGCCTACGGACAAATATGAAGAGGCTTCTGGCAAGGGTTTTTCAGCTTTAGCTGGATATATTTTTGGTGGAAATGAAAGGAATGAAAAAATTGCAATGACTAGTCCTGTTGCTATGAGCTTGGAAGATTCAATGACCATGATGTTTCTTGTTCCTAAAGCGTACAAAAAAGAAGATTTACCTAAGCCGAATACCGAGAGTATTACGATTACTGAGATGCCAGCTAAAAAAGTGGCCGCTATAACTTTCGGAGGATGGGCAGATTCAGAAAAAATTGACCGATATCAGGCTGAATTACGCAAAGCACTCGACCGAGAAGGTATAGCATACACGAATAAGAGTTATTTCTTGGGCTATAATCCACCTTTCGAAATGGTCGGAAGAAAGAATGAAGTTATTATAGAGTTGAAATAATAGTATACTTTAGGATAACTCGATAAGTTGTTTCAAACATTGAAAATGGTCGGTTAGGCGAGGAGAGCCTAATTACAATTTTATTTTTCTGAACTTAGTGGTGGCACGACTTAGAGTCGTGCCACCACTAAACCATTTCTTTGATATTATACAGCTATAGGCGCTTTAATCGCCGCATGGCACTGGTAATCTATAATCTCGATGTCTTCGTATCTAAAGTCAAACAGTGATTGTATTTTAGCATTCAATTTGAGCGTTGGCAGCTCATAAAAGTTTCGACTTAATTGTTCATTCACCTGATCGAAATGATTACTGTAGATGTGGGCATCACCAAAGGTATGCACGAAATCACCTACACCTAAACCACAAACTTGTGCAATCATGTGGGTGAGGAGGGCATAGGAGGCTATATTAAAAGGAACACCTAAAAATACATCGGCACTTCTTTGGTAGAGTTGACAACTTAATTTGCCATCAGCTACGTAAAACTGATATATAGTATGACACGGCGGTAAACCAGATTTTGCCATAACGGGAATATCTTTTGGATTCCAAGCAGACACAATTAATCGTCGACTGTCGGGCTTTGCTTTAATGTCCTCAATCACTTGTTTTAATTGGTCAACACCTTCAAAATTTCGCCACTGACGACCGTAAACGGGACCTAATTCTCCATACTGTTCCGCGAAAGTGTCATCTGTTTTAATGCGTTCAACAAAAGCTTTTAACTCTGCTTTCCATGATTCGCTGTGCTTCGGGAATGTTTCCTCGAGCCCCTTTTGCTTCAAGTAACTTTGAAATGGCCATTCATTCCAAATACCCACGCCATTTTGTACAAGGTATTGAATGTTTGTATTCCCTGCAATAAACCATAACAGCTCGTGAATTATACCTTTGGTGAATACTTTTTTGGTAGTTAGCAAGGGGAAACCTTCTTCGAGATTAAAACGCATTTGGTAGCCAAACACACTTCGCGTTCCCGTTCCCGTTCTGTCTGATTTATCATAGCCATTTGCCATGATATGATTGAGTAAGTCGTGGTATTGCTGCATGGTTTATCTTATAATGTAAAGATACATTACTCGCTAAGCCTCTTCGTATGGTTTTATTAACGCTTGTTAATATGTGGTATAAATAAAAGCATCCGCACAATGACGGATGCTTTAAAACTAAGTCATGCAAAGTGATTATTCTTTTTTCACTTTTGTATCTTTTTCTTTCTTAACGGTAATTTCAATTTTGCCCTCTGCTTTATTGTAATCCGCTACCAGAACATCACCCTCGTCCGGCTTGTTATTGAGAATTTCTTCAGCCAGGGGATCTTCCAAATATTTTTGAATCGCGCGGTGCAATGGTCGTGCACCGAAACTCGGGTCATATCCTTTATCGGCTATAAAATCTTTCGCTGCTTTGGTCAATTTGATTTGGTAGCCCAAATCTTCCAAGCGTTTGTAAACTCCTTTTAACACGATGTCAATGATTTGATGGATGTCTTCTTTTTTCAAAGAGTTGAAGATGATCACGTCATCAATACGATTCAGGAACTCAGGAGCGAAAGTGCGTTTCAAAGCTTTAGCAATCACACCACTGTTGGCGTCTTGAATAGCTGCTTCTTTCGCTTTGGTTGCAAAACCTACACCGGTTCCGAAGTCTTTCAAATCTCGTGCACCAACATTTGATGTCATGATAATCAAGGTGTTCTTGAAATCTATCTTTCTACCTAAGCCATCAGTTAACATACCTTCATCCAATACTTGCAGCAACAAGTTGAAAATGTCTGGATGGGCTTTTTCAATTTCATCTAACAAGACAACAGAATACGGTTTGCGACGCACTTTTTCTGTCAATTGCCCACCTTCTTCATAACCGACATATCCCGGAGGTGCACCAATTAGGCGAGATACAGAGAACTTTTCCATGTACTCACTCATATCAATACGAATCATTGATCCGTCGTTATCAAACATTTGCTTGGCTATAGCACGAGCCAACTCTGTTTTACCAACCCCAGTCGGTCCCAAGAAAATAAAGGTTCCAATAGGTTTATTTGGATCTTTCAAGCCTACACGATTTCGTTGAATGGCCTTGGTGATTTTTGCCACTGCATCATCTTGGCCAATAACCATTTTCTTCAGCTCATCACCCATGGCAACGAGCTTCTTGTTTTCACTTTGAGCTATTTTATTCACTGGGATGCCTGTCATCATACCTATAACCTCGGCTATATCATCCTCTTTAACAGGGTATCGCTTGGTTTTGATATCTTCTTCCCAAAGATTTTTAGCAGCATCTAATTGCTCTA
>JAFMKE010000045.1 GCA_017853115.1 Verrucomicrobiota bacterium | reverse complement strand
CTTAACTCACTTAAGTTGCCGAAGGAATTCGGTAAAGTGCTAAGTAGGTTATCCTTCAAATCCAAGGTCTTTAGTCTTACACATGCACCTATGCTTTCAGGGAGCACTTCAATCACATTGTCACTTAAAATTAGCGTTTCAAGGCTGGTTAATTTACCAATAGATTCGGGTAATTCTTTAATTTTTAACTGGTAATTAACGAAGAAATCACCTTGACAATTGAAGTAGCGCAAGTGGTTTAACTTTTCGATTTCCCTTGGAATTTCCCGAACGTGATTAATCGCTAAATTCAGGTACTCTAAACTGCTAATTTCAAGTACCGATTTTGGGAAACTTTCGAAGCTATTCCAACTTAAATCCAAATATCGTAAGGCTTTTAAATTTGCGAAAGACGTGGGTAGGCCAGCGAGTTGATTGCCAGCTAAGAATAAACTATCTAGATTGTACAAATTACCTATACTGCTTGGTAGTTCTTTGATTTGATTCGTGTACACATAGGAATCGGGATTATCAATTTTTAATACTTTAAGTTTAGTTAACAAGCCTATAGATTCGGGAAGAGAAGTTAATTCATTCCCTCGCAAGTTTAAACTTTCTAGTGTATTCAATTTTTGCACGTTGCTAGGTAGTTCAGCAAAGGAGTTGTACGCTAGGTTTAAACTCTTCAGATTACCGTTAGCGGCAAGTTGTTCAATGCTGATTTCCAGGTTTAAATAAGGATTGGAACTTAGATCTAACGATTTTGCACGAATCATATCGTTGAGTTCTTGCAACAGGTTACCTGCAAGAGATAACTGGTTTAGTTTACTTAATCCTAGATTCGGTAGTTTGCGTATTGCACAATAATTGGCTTCTAAATGACTGATTTGTGGTGCGTCGTTGAGTAATTGGAATAAAAGATCTTCGTTGAGTAATCGGTTGTTGGAAACGTTTAAATGCTTGAGCATTTTTAAACTTTTAATAGCCTCAGGTAATTGAACAATTTTATTTTCTTTAATACTTAGGTACTCGAGATTCTCCAGTTTGGCGATGTTTTCACTCAGACTGTATAAGCCACAATTAATAAAAGAAAGCGATTTTAAGTTTGGTATCACACTTACTTGTTCGATTACAGTTTGGATATCTAACTGTCGACAATTGATGAAACCCAGGCTTTCTAATTCCGAAAGTTGATTGAAGCTCTGCGGTAAAGTATGGATCGTACTATTGCTGATTGTTAATTCATTGGTATTGCTAGCATCCAAAATTTTTTCATTAAGTTCTTCATATAACTTGACCAAGGCTATGGAGTCTTTACTTCGTAAAAATTGCTGGTACTTATATGAATAGAGGGAGTCAAACGCGAAATCTACTTCATCGTAATCTTCGGGATACAGCTGTGCATTCAGTAAAGGGATAATCGATAAAATACTTAGTATGCTTAGATATAATTTTTTCATGGATCTTTAATTAGCTGGCCTTAAAGGCTTCAGTTATCAAACAAAGGTAAAAGGAATTTTAGTATGTCCTGAGTTAGAAAAAATAAAAATTTCTGACTAGTGTTGACTAAACAGATAGTGGAATCTATCTAAAATACGTGCTAAGAAGGTTCTCTTTTTACTGATGATTTCAACAGTTCCGCGCATGCCTTGAGTGAATTCCAATTGCTTGCCATAGGTCGTATTTAAGCCATTCGGCAAAATGATTTCCACTTGATATAGATTATCACGGGGAACTGCAGAAATTGTGGATACTTCACCTTGAACTAATCCATATTCCATGAAATAATAAGCTTCAAGTCTGATATTCGTTTGTTGACCCACTTTAACTTGGGCAATATCTTTCGAGTTAACTTGAGCAAACACTTTTAAATCTTTGTAGCCTTGAACAATGGCTAGAATTTCAGTTTGAGCCTCTACATACTGCTTATCTGACCATATATTATTTAAGGAGACATAGCCATCAACGGGAGCAATCAAGAGATGATCATCTTCCCACAGGTTGATTTCATTCTTAAGCTTACTCGCAGACTCTTTGACTAGCATCGACTTTATTTGGGCATCTTCCTTGTCTCCACTGCTGTAATCAAACATGGCCTTTTTCAACTCTTTTATTCTGAGTTGATTATTACTGATTTGAATATTTAAGTTTTCGCAGATAGCTTTTTTCTCCATAAAAGCCGCCATACTCTCATCAACATCGCGCTGAGAAATCACACCTTTTTCTGCTAAATCTAAATCAGTCAAATAATTATTGTTGAGTACTTGAAGCTCGGAGGTGCAGTTTTGATTTTGTTTTTTCAAACCAGCATTGATGTTGTTCAAATCTTGTATTTGCTCTTCTAAGTACGCTATTGAACTTTCACCCACTTCTTGTTCCTCAAAAAACTCATAGTCTCCATAACTCCGCAGAAAGTCTGCGTAACTCGCTTGCATACTGCCGAGTTCTACTTGTTCAGGGAAAACAATATTTTCTGCAAGTTGAGGATATTGGATAAAGGAGTCTAATTTACTGGATACGATTTGTAATTCAGCGAAATTGGCGCCATTCTCCAAAACACCCAATATCTGGCCTTTCTTGATTGATTCGTTGTCTGCAACCAATAAACTTTCGATGTTGCCAGATTTTTTGGCATACAGAGGAATAGGCGGATGTGTGGAATTAATCGTTATCGGTGCATCGACTACATCAGGGTAGCTGACGATTGCACTAACGGCAATAATGCTGAGCAAAGCAAGAAGAATAAATAAAGAGCCATAACGGGTTAACCAAGTAGGTGTTTTTCCCAATATATCCTGAATTTCTTCACTTCGAAGGTTAATATGTTTACTCGTTTTATCCATTGATGAATTCCTGTCTTTCGCTAGTTTCCTAATTCCAACTGATTTTTAACTAAAGCATAATATGCGCCTTGGAGGGCGGTAAGCTCATCGTGCGTTCCTCTCTCCACAATACTTCCATTCTCGACAACAATAATCTGATCAGCATTCTTTACAGTGCTCAAACGGTGAGCAACTACCAGCATAGTTTTATTGGCCAAGTATCTATCCAGATTTTCAACAATCTTTTTTTCATTGTTTGCATCTAAAGCATTCGTAGCTTCATCCAATAAGAGGTAATCTGGATTCTTGTATATCGCTCGAGCAATCAGTAATCGTTGTTTCTGACCTTCACTCAAACCTATACCCATAGCCCCAATTTTTGTGTTGTAGCCCAAAGGGAGACTTTCAATATACTCTTTGATGTTTGCGACCTCTACCGCTTGTAATAGGCGATTGGTGTCTATAATATCTTGGCCTATGGCAATGTTTTTAGCAATTGTATCAGCGAATATATGACCGTCCTGCATTACAACACCTACTCGGTTTCTCCAAGTACTGTTTCGAATATTACGTAAATTGGCATTGTCTAAAGTAATTGTACCGGTTTCTGGATTGTAGAATTTTAGGATAAGCTTTAATAAAGTAGTTTTTCCACTTCCCGAAGTCCCCACAATAGCCGTTGTTTTGCCAAAAGGAATGGTACAATTAATATTCGATAAAACTGGAGGAGACTTGGGATCTCCATATCTAAAAGTAACTCCTTTCAAATGTATATCACCAGTTTCTGGGATAATATCAATTTTGGCATCATTAAGATTCTCCTCACCCTCATTGTCGTGAATCTCACTAATACGTTCTAAACTAATTTTGGCATCTTGAGCATCTCGAATAAACTTGATTAACTGATCAATAGGAGTGTTTAACTGACCCACAATAAACTGGACTGCTAACATCATACCTAGAGTCATTTCGCCTGAAATAACCGCATTTGCTGCGAGATATATAATGATAATGTTTTTACCTTGATTGATAACTTGTGCACCAATACTTTGCCATTGATCTAAACTTAAAGCCTTAATATTTACCTTGAACAAGCTGGCTTGTATATGTTCCCATTCCCAGCGCATCTGACTTTCACTATTGGTTAGCTTGATGTCCTGCACACCTTCAATAAGCTGAATTAAGTGATTTCGGTTGTTCGATAACTCTTCGAAGCGCTTGTGATCGATTTTAGCACGGCGCTTCAAAAAGATCATTACCCAAAGTATATATAAAATAGCGGCAACGAAAAACACTGCGAAAATGAGCTTATTGTAAATAAAGAGAACAAGGCCGAAAACAAGAATATTAAATAACGAGAATAATGCGCTTAATGAAGAAGAAGTAAGGAACTGTTCTATTCTGTCGTGATCATGAACCCGCTGAAGAATATCACCTATCATACGCGTATCGAAAAACTTGAGCGGTAAACGCAGGAGTTTCATCAAGAAATCGGAAACTAAGGAAATGTTCACTCTTGTGCCGATATGCAATAGTATCCAGCTTCTAATGATTTCAACGGTTGTTTGTCCAGCGAAAAGCACAAGTTGCGCTATGAGTATCAAAAATATAAAAGAGAAATCTTGATTATTGATTCCAAAATCTACAATCGACTGCGTTAAGAAGGGGAAGATGAGTTGAATCAAACTTCCAGCAAGCATACCCAATACCAACTGAACAATGAGCCCCTTGTATTGTCGTAAATAATTGAACAAGAAGGAAAAGCCTGACTTCTGCTTACTTTCCGTCGTATGGTAGAATGAAGGGGTTGGCTCAATCTCCATAATCACGCCCTGCTCATACTTCCCTTTTATTGTTGAGATCCAATATTTCTTAAACTCGTCTACGGTGTAGGTAACTAATCCAAGGGCGGGATCTGAAATCCAGACTTTTGATTTGGTAATCTTATAAATAACTACAAAGTGATTTTGATTCCAGTGCGCAATGCACGGCATCTTAATATTCAGTAAGTCTTCATAGGTTAAGCGAAAAGAGTTGGTGCGCATACCAATCATTTCGGCCGCTTGACTAATCCCACGGAATGAAACACCTTGACGATCAATATAACTAATGCTACGCAAGTATTGAAGCGAGAAGTTCTTCTTATAATGCTTGGCTATGATTCGCAGACAGGTAGGTCCACAATCCATTTGGTCCAGCTGCTTATATGCGGGAAATGATTTCATTCGTAGTTAGTCGTCTTGTTCAAACTTCCAGCTATCCACAAGTTAACTTGAAGAGCTATGAAGTTATCCACAATTTTAGTTAGTACAACAAAGCTAATAATAATATTTGAATTATCTTCACCTTGCTTTCTAGGGGTTTCCTTTTTTTAAGGAACGAGAAATACCCTCAGTACCTGATCAAAGTGATGTTTGCGTAGGGAAGAAAGGACTTCTTGGGTTTGTTGCGCCCATCAGAAAGCACTTTTATTTAATTAAAATTTTATCTGATGACAAGGTGCTTTAGTTTATTTTTTAGCTTTATATTTTTTCAACTTGCTAGTGCGCAATTCACATTGACTGGTAGAGTTATTAACAATTCAAGCGGCGAAGGCTTGGCCGATTGTGTGATCTATTTAGATCAAAGTCCAACGCCATTTTTTACTCAGGATAATGGAGCGTTTGTTCTAATAGATATCACTGCTGGCGAACATGAATTGCGAATAGTTAAACAGGGATATGATGAGTTAAAAAGCAGCTTTAAATTGAGTAAAGATGAATACATTTTACTTGAACTATTTTCCACTGGAACCAGTCCAAAGGATGAATCAATATACAAATCCTTGTTTACCGATGAAGTGATTGTTCAAGCCACGCGCGCTGCGGAAGTAAGTCCAACAACTAAATCAACAATTACTGCCGAAGATCTTGCGCAAGAAAATTTGGGCCAAGATCTAACCTACTTATTGGAGAATGAAACAAGTGTGGTTTCTTTTAGTGATGGGGGAGTAGGTATCGGCTATACAGGTATGCGAATCCGTGGATCGGATATGTCGAGAATTAATTTTACTATCAATGGAGTGCCGTATAATGATCCTGAAAGTCAAGGTGTATTTCTAGTGAATGTTGGAGATTTGTCGTCATCAATTCAAGATATACAAATTCAACGTGGTGTGGGAAGCAGCACAAATGGGGCAGCAGCTTTCGGTGCTTCGGTCAATATTAATACCAACTCCTTGAATGATAAGCCTTATGCTGAGTTGAATAACTCCTTTGGATCTTTTGCCAGTATGAAGAATACTTTCAAATTTGGGTCGGGTCTTATTCAAGATAAATTTACCTTCGATGCACGTTTATCACACATAAAAACGGACGGCTATATCGATAGAGCTAGAGCGAAGCTGTGGAGCTATTATTTGAGTGGGGCCTATTACGGGGATAAAACTATCTTGCGATTTAATCATTTCAGCGGTATTGAAACCACCTATCAGGCTTGGAATGGCGTGGATGCTGCTACACTCCAAACAGATAGAACTTTTAATATTTCAGGAACAGACTTTTTATCTACTAACGATCCATACGATAATGAAATCGATCAATACAAACAAGATCATTATCAACTGTTTATTTCACAGCAGATTAATAATTATTGGCTCGCAAATATTGGATTGTTTTATATCAGGGGGCGCGGTTATTTTGAACAATTCAAGGTGCAATCGCGACTATCTAACTACGGTTTGGATAATGTTGTCATAGGTGGTGATACGATTCAGCGCACAGATTTAGTGCGCAGAAGATGGTTGGATAATCATTTTTATGGATCGACATTCTCCTTGAACTATCAACGATTCAAATCGCTGGATGTAACAATTGGCGGAGCCTGGAATCAGTATGACGGTGATCATTTTGGTGAAGTAATTTGGGCGCAGTTTGCAAGTAATGGGCAATTGCGAGATCGCTACTATGATAACAATGGATTGAAAACGGACTTCAATATCTATGCTAAAGCTAATTACTACATGACCGAGAAATGGGTGGCTTTTGCGGATCTGCAATATCGACGAGTGTCATATAGTGTAGCCGGTATTGATAATGACCAGCGATTCATATTTACTGATGTGGATTATAATTTTTTTAATCCTAAAATTGGATTGAGCTATTTGATGAATGCTCAGAGTAAATTGTATACTTCTTTTGCAGTAGCTAATCGGGAACCGACAAGAAATGATTTTATCGATAATACCGATAGACCTGAACAAGAAACCCTGTATGATTTAGAATTAGGATATGAATACCAGGGCAAAACTTGGCGATTGAGTAGCAATTCTTATTATATGCACTACAATAATCAGCTGGTGCTCAATGGTGGTTTAAATGATGTTGGTTCAGCTATCCGGATTAATGTCGATCAAAGTTTCCGCGCGGGAATTGAGACATCAGCGGGAGTAAATGTTGGTGACTTTCTTTCTATGGATGCCAATGCGACCTGGAGTGTAAATGAAATTAAGTCCTACCAGGACGAAAACGATATTACCCATGATAAAACCAAAATTGCTTATTCGCCTCAATGGATAGGGGGGATTCAGTTAGCTGTGCGACCGGTTGAAGGCTTAACTTTGGGTTTGACCAGCAAATTTGTAGGTAAGCAATATTTAGATAACGCGACCAATGAGCGTTTAGCCATTGATAAGTATCGGGTGAATGACTTGCGATTGGCCTATGTATTCCATACCAAATCATTGAAAGATGTTGAGTTTAATCTTTTGTTAAACAACTTTACGAATCGTGAAATTGTAAGTAATGCTTATGTATACGCGGGAGAAGCCTATTTCTTTCCTCAAGCCAAGTTTAACTTTATGACTGGTATTAATCTAAGGTTTTAATAAAGGCGCTTAATTCTTGATTTAATCGGAAAAGAGGAAGTCCTACTACATTAAAATAATCACCCTCGATACTTTCGATACCAATCATACCCATCCATTCTTGGATTGCATAAGCCCCTGCTTTGTCATAAGGTTTGAATGTTTGAATGTAATAAATGATTTCATCCATGCTTAAAGGCTTGAAACGAACTTTGGTATGGACACAAAAACTGCGTTGAGAAGATTTATTTTGTAAACAAACGCCCGTTATAACTTCATGGGTTTTCCCTGATATTTCTCGTAAGATGCGAATAGCATCATCTTCATCCTTTGGCTTCTCGTAGATGCGCCCTTCGAGGGTTACAATCGTATCTGAAGTGATCAGAACTTCCTTATCGTCTAAATTATCGATAAATGCACTCGCTTTGAGTTTAGCTAGATATTCAGGTACTTCTTCCGCGGGTAAAGTTTCCGGATAAAGCTCCTCAATCTCTTTTGTGCGAATGTCGAAATCGGGGATAAGATGCGTTAGTAACTCGCGACGACGTGGCGATTTAGATCCAAGAATGATTCGATAGTCTTTAGTTTGAAGCATAAGCGAATTTATAATATCTCTGAAAAGGGGAGAAGTAAACCGATCAACATGAGCGTTTTAATGAGTACACTGGCTAGTTTGTAATCTTCTTTTACTTTACTTCTAATTATTTGAATAATATTCGCAAGAGCTAAGCTTATAAGCACACCTAAATATACCTCAAGTTGAACGTTTTCGTACTTGTATATCCATAAGCAGAAAATGGTAAGAAAAAAAACCAACACGAGTATAACAATTGATTTGCTTGAACGGGTGCCTAAAATGATAGCTAAACTTTTTCGCTTACCGCGAAGGTCTCCTTCGATATCCTCCATATCTTTAACAATTTCACGGATCCAATTCAAGAGAAAAGCTATGCCGGCATACACCCATACGCCTAACTCGTTGAAACTGTAAAACTTCCTAGTAAACGCCGCATGATTCACTCCTAAATAAAAGCTTAACAGGATGGCCATAGCAACAACTGCACTGATAAGCAAATTTCCAGCAAACTTATATTTGCTTAGGCTATAGGCGTAGGATATTAGAATGACACTTGCAAAGAAATAGTAAAGGAAAAGTGCCATGGATGTAGTATAGCTTAAGCTTAATCCTATTAGCAGGCCCACACCAATCGACCCAAAACCCAATGCTTTTGCTTTCGATTGATTTTCATTATTGACCCATTTCAGCTTGTCGTTGTGTCGATCAATTTCTACATCATTCGCATCGTTTAGCATATATGCCCCGAAGGCAATTAAGATGGTGGAAAGCACTGTACTTGCGTAGAGTAAATAAGTGAATTTTTGAACAAAGCATGAAAGCACGATATACTGGACAAATGCCAGCATAAATAAATTAAGGATTCGTGCCGTTTTGAGAAACAAGCTCAGCTTATTCATAGTATTTTTCAATACTTTGGGTAAACCATAAATATAGTTCTTTTAGTTTAGAGTCATTAAGCATTTCGAGATGCTGACTTATGGTATTTTTGTCTCCTCTTTTAGCAGGTCCGGTTTGTATATCTTTTGGATTTTGAGCTAAAGCTTTAGCTACAGTTTCCTGCATCAATGGCTTAAGTAAATCGAAATCAAGCGACAAACTATCCGTATAGTCTTGGGTTAAGCTAAAGAGGTGATTACTGAAATTATTAACGATTACGGCGGCAACATGGAGTTTGCGACGCTGTTCATCCGCCACGAAGCACACTTTGTTGGAAACCAACTTAGCTAAGGCAGCGAAAATTTCTTTCGATTGTCGATTAGATCCATCGATGAGAAAAGGAACCTCTTTTAAATCCACTTCGCGCGTTTTGGTAAAAGTTTGCAAGGGGTAAAAACTGCCATAGTTAGCGCTAGCGACGCTCAATTTTTGTATGCTTACCACTCCACTGGTATGTGCAATTATTTTATCCATTCCTTTTAATGCATCAGCTATACTACCAACAGAATCATCGGATGCGCAGATGATCAATATATCCGCTGATAGTTTATCGATATCTTCAATAAATTCTACTTGAACAGCATCAGCTAATACTCTTCCGGTTAATTTATTGCGCGTATAAATTTCTGTGAACTGAATGTTTTTTTGTCGATAGAAAGCATGCGCTAGATGATGAGCCACGTTACCTGAACCAATAATGCCAATGCGGTATGCCCCGATATCTATCATTGAATGTATCGTTTAACCGAACTCATAAATGCCCCAAGCAACATAATTATTCCCCCTAGCCACAAGAGGTTGATATACGGAAAAACAATGGCTTTCATGATAATGAAATCTTCGGAGCCCGAACTATCTTTAACAGCCAATGAGAGTGTTTCTGTTTGAGGGTCAAAGGCTAGAATTTGGAAACTCAGTGATGAACCAAGGTCTTGTTGTTCGGGTGATTCAACTGAACCATCATTCAAATTAATAAGGTAAAGCGGGATAATAGATCGCTCATAATCGTCAAATCCATTGATTCGCAATTGTGCTCCAAGTCCCAATAAAGTGTCGTTGAAAACATAAGTTTCATTTACCGGATTGGAAAGAACTTTTTCCAGAATGGTAAAATGCTTGGTCGTAAAAATAGTATCACCCACTTGCATTTCAATGAGTTGTGCTTCAACAGGTTTTGGTTTTTCGGGGATGGAGGTGACATGAGTGAAAATGTCTTTAGTTAAATAATGTTTCGTGTCAGGATTGCTGACCAAACCCATACCTTGATTAACCTGCGCGTCGGGATAAAGGAAAAACTGTTCGACGGCCTCACCTTTATCATTCAGCTTTTCATAATAGACTTTGAAGAGCTCTTTTTTGCCATCATCTTGCCTCCCTTGATAACTAACCCAATAATCTTTCATTACCACCGTATCTCCTTGTGGTAAGAAGATGTTTGTTTGTTTATCCTCTTCCTGGAAACCCTCACCATAATCGATTCCCATCGTATTGATAGAAATGGTTTCTTGTCTTCCTTGCGAAATCAAAATGCCGATCAAGAAAAGCGCAAAACCGATATGTGCAATCGATCCTGACCACTGCCAAATTTTACCTTTCACGACAGTCAAAATGTAAAAAAGATTGGAATAAAAAGCCAAACTCGAAGTCAGCAGCAGCAACCAATAGGTGGATACAAACTGATACGAATTCTCTCCCAATTGATATTCAATAATGAATGGAAATTCGAAAAAGAATCCAAGCCCGATAGTGCTCAATAAGCTTAATACAAGACTGAATAATAAGTATTTTACAAAGCGATTGACTTTTCCTGTCTTGTAAGATAAATACTGTACTCCCGCCGCCCCAATCGCCATAAAAATTCCTATGATAATCTGAACCTTGTTGTAATGACTGACTACTTCAGTACCCAGTGCGAGGTTGGTTCCGAACAACTTATTTGTAACTGGAAGCGAAGTATCCCAAGTAATTTGTGCCGCACTGATAACGAATATCAAAGCACCAATAAACATCCAGAATTCGCGACTTAGAAATTCTTCTTCTCCTTCCACTTTGGGGATTTCTCGCATGCGGACAATAAGGAGAATGATAGCAGGTATAGTAAGCAGTCCCATGTATATCAGTAATTGTCCTGTCATTCCTAAATCGGTAAAACTATGCACCGAAGTGTCACCCAATACACCACTTCGTGTGAGAAAGGTGCTATACAGGATAAAGATGAATGTCAGTATCAATAACAAGTAACTAATTCCCAGGCCTCTTTTGGTGTATTTGTATGCAAGAAGCGTGTGGGCGCCTGCAACGATGAGTAGCCAAGGTACTAAGGAGGCGTTTTCTACTGGATCCCATGCCCAAAAGCCACCAAAACTTAAACTTTCATAGGCC
This sequence comes from Verrucomicrobiota bacterium, assembly GCA_017853115.1. Lineage (GTDB taxonomy): Bacteria > Bacteroidota > Bacteroidia > Chitinophagales > UBA8649 > JAFMKE01. Next base: position 2,251 of record JAFMKE010000045.1, on the reverse strand, counting down.
CAAGCTCCTCCCATAAAAATACCGGTACCTAAAATTCCTATGGTGAAAAATGACCAGACTAGCGCTGGCTTTAACCATTCTTTGTAATCACCACGCCATAAACTAGCAATGGCATAAGAGAAGGGCACAACGGTTGCTGCAAAACCAAGAAAAAGAACGGGTGGGTGAATAACCATCCAATAGTTTTGTAAAAGCAGGTTTAAGCCATTTCCATCGGTAAGGTAACTGAGGTAATCCGCTTTAGCAAAAATTGGTGCTTCGCTCATCACATTGCGAAGTAAGGTGAAAGGATTAACGCCTATTTTGTATCCAAATACATGAATGCCCAAAACCATACTGCTTAAAAGGAGCTGACTGAATGTTAGAATAGCCATTACAGGATTCTCGTAATGCTTGGCAATTTTAATGAGCACAAAGCCTAAAACAACATGCCAGAATTGCCATAAAAGAAAGCTTCCTTCTTGTCCTTCCCAGAATGAAGAAATAATGTAGTAAACAGGCAAATCGTTCGACGAATGACTCCATGCGTAGTGATACTCGTAATGGTGATTGAGTATCATGTAGAACAACAAGGAGAAAATACCAACTATCGACACGCCATGCGTGAAAAAACTCCAACGCGCTAATCTCCGCCAATTTTTGGCGAGTGTATCATTTTTTGAAAGTTCTGCTTTTAAATAACTGAAACTGGCCAGGCCAACAGCTATGAAACTTAAAACAATAAAAAAATGTCCAAGATTACCAATCCAAAGTGCTTCACCTTCGAAGAAGCCAAGATTGAAACGATTGATAAAAAACTCTTTCATGTATTAACCACTTATTGCGTATTGGTGGCATTAGCCTCAACAAACTCGATTTCATCCTCTACATACTTCGATGGACATTTCATCAAAATTTGATCAGCATAGAAAACACCGTTTTCACTCTTACCTGTAACCACTAACTGTTCACTTCTTTCAAAGTCTTGTGGTTTGGCATCAGCATAAATTACTTGTTGTGAAACACCTTCTTTATCCAACATGTAGAAAGAAAATAAATTAGGGTTCTCTTCCGGGTTATAAACCATTTCACCGGCTTTATCTAAATCTCCTACGATTTTATAGACTTTTCCTTCCTTTTGATTGGCTTGTGTAAACCCTTCATAGGAAGTGTAGTTACTAGCGGATATGGCGATGCCGGTAATGGCAACGGCGATTAAGATTAATCCGATAATATGAATCTTTTTCATAGCGCAAAGATAAGGATTAAGAAGTACAACTTAGTTATTAGTTTAGTTAAAAACCGCCAAAAACCGACCTTTAGTTCCCTTTGGAATTTTTCATTTTATTTTACTCATTTTATTAATTTTGCCCAAAATAATTTAGCTATGGGAAGAGCATTTGAGTTTCGTAAAGCGAGAAAATTTAAGCGTTGGGCAGCAATGAGTAAAACCTTCACCCGAATAGGGAAAGAGATTGCTATTGCGGTGAAAGAGGGTGGACCTGAACCTGAGAATAATACTCGCTTGCGTAATGCTATTCAAAATGCTAAGGCGGCGAATATGCCGAAGGATAATGTGGAAAGAGCGATTAAGCGTGCTTCATCGAAAGATCAGGCGGACTATAAGGAAGTAAATTTCGAAGGTTATGCTCCGCATGGTATTGCTATTTTAGTAGAAACGGCAACGGATAATAATACGCGAACCGTAGCGAATGTGCGTAGTTATTTTAATAAATGCAACGGTAGTTTAGGAACATCCGGATCTGTTGAATTTTTATTTGAGCGTAAATGTCATTTTAAAATTGAGAAGGGTAATCACGACATTGAAGAGTTGGAACTCGAAATGATTGATTACGGAATCGAAGAGCTGTTTGAAGAAGACGATCATATTATGATTTATGGAGAGTTTTCTGAATTTGGTAATATACAACGAGGCTTGGAACAACTCAATATAGAAGTCATCGAATCAGGGTATGAAAGAATTCCGCTAAACACCACCGCACTTTCAGAAGAGCAGCAAGCAGATGTCGATAAGCTTTTAGAGCGACTTGAAGAAGATGATGACGTGATGAACGTATATCATACTATGGCTTGATTAGTATAAACTGTTAAGGTTTTACTTTTTGAAGGAGAAAACACTCTTTATCTGAATGCGTATGTTTTTTATCTGTTCCTCGCACTCACTTTGAAGTTCTTTAAGTTTGTATTAAAACCATTTCATTGTCATATCAATAACAAACTTGGTAAACTTGTTGTATGGCGGATGTAAGAG
>JAFMKE010000183.1 GCA_017853115.1 Verrucomicrobiota bacterium | reverse complement strand
AATGGAAGACATTTAACTTCTACAAAGGATCGAAATTATAGAAGCTGAATTAAAATCGAGTATCAGTTACTTGAATGCCGTCGTACTCGTCTACTTGGAAAATAAAAAAGGAATCATCTAAAGCAACATTAGGTGTAAATGTGTTGATTTCGTAGGTGTAGCGCATACCCGAACGCTCGTAAATTTTTGATGAAACAATAGTGTTTTTTGATTGATTCACTGATAGGTCTATTTTAAAGAAGTCCATGTCTTTATTTACAGGAGTAAGTTCAATGACCTTGATTTGTTCACCCCCTGCATTTTTATACTCTTCTTTTACCCGGTAGATGTAATCTTCAGAATATACATCAAAAAGCATGGAGGGTGTAAATAATACTTCTTCAGCTACATAATCACTTATTTGAACCTCGTTATATTCTTTGAAAAAGTTCCACATCGTGATATTGTCTGAAACAAAGATTTGATCCCCAAGATCTACTTTAAACTTGTCGCCTTTAAACCAGGCTTTAACCATTATAGTCTGATCTTCTTCTACCTCAGGTAGGTCTATACTTAAGTTAATCGAAAGTTCTGCTGTTTTATATTGTTTGTATTTTGCACTAACCGCTTGCAGCAATTGATCGGCCTGATTATCCAATGCATTGGATTGGGCGTTTATCAGATTTAGAAACAACACCATACTCACTACACTCATTAATATTCTCATCGTTCTGTTTTATACCCTAGTCTTTCATCAAATATTGTTCCAATTCTGCTTCAGTTTTTACATAAACATCTCTAGGTTTACTGCCAAGATTTGGACCTACAATTCCAGCGTCTTCTAATTGGTCCATAATTCTACCAGCTCGGTTGTAACCAAGTTTTAGACGACGTTGAATCATCGAGGTGCTTCCCACTTGATTACTCACAATTACGCGCGCTGCATCTTCAAAAAGAGCATCTCTTTCTTCAGCGCTGTAGGAATCCCTGTCCCCACTGTCGGCATTCGGATCTATATATTCTGGCAATTCGAAAACATTCGGATATCCTTGTTGCTGACTAATAAAGTCTACCAATTCTTCTACTTCTGGAGTATCTATAAAAGCACATTGTAGACGAACCATGTCGCTTCCTTGTGAAAATAGCATATCTCCACGACCAATCAGCTGGTCAGCTCCTCCAGCATCTAAGATGGTTCTGGAATCTATTTTAGAGGATACTTTGAAAGAAATTCTTGCTGGGAAGTTTGCTTTTATTACACCCGTTATAATATTAACGGAAGGACGCTGAGTAGCTAAAACCAAATGAATACCAATTGCACGAGCTAATTGAGCCAATCGCGCGATGGGTGTTTCTACTTCTTTCCCTGCTGTCATAATCAAATCGGCAAACTCATCAATTACCAGTACGATATAAGGAAGGAATTTATGTCCGTTATTCGGGTTTAATTTTCGCTGGACGAACTTTTGATTGTACTCTTTGATATTTCTCGCTTTTCCATCTTTCAAAAGATTATAGCGATCATCCATTTCAATACATAGGGCATTTAAGGTGGCAACTACTTTTTGAACATCAGTAATGATAGCCTCTTCTTCACCGGGCAATATGGCTAGAAAATGTTTTTCGATAGCGTTGTAAATAGAAAGCTCAACTTTCTTCGGATCAACTAAGACAAACTTGAGTTGTGAAGGGTGTTTCTTGTAAAGAAGAGAACATAAAATAGCATTGATTCCTACAGATTTACCCTGACCTGTGGCACCTGCCATCAATAAGTGAGGCATCTTGGTCAAATCGGCAATAAAAATTTCATTCGCGATATTTTTTCCAAGCGCAACAGGCAGCTCAAATTTTGTGTGGCTAAATTTTTCTGAAGCCAATATTGATTTCATGGAAACAGTTTCCTTTTTAGCATTAGGAACTTCAATACCTATAGTTCCTTTGCCTGGAATAGGGGCTATGATACGGATACCTAATGCGGCCAGACTCAAGGCAATATCATCCTCTAAATTTTTGATTTTCGATATTCTTACACCAGGGGCAGGAATAATCTCATACAAAGTCACCGTTGGTCCAACGGTCGCTTTGATTTTAGAAATTTCAATATTGTAGTTTTTCAAAGTGTCTACAATTTGATCTTTATTTCGCTCTAACTCGTCTTTATCTATACTCACTTTATCTCCTCCGTGATCTTCAAGGATGCTGAGTGGTGGAAATTTGTAGTTGCTTAAGTCTAATGTAGGGTCGTAATTGTCATCATTTTGAATGCTGGTAGCTGTTTTCTCTTCAACGGTTTTTTCAATGGCTAATTCTAAGTCGTCATCTTCATCAGATTTTCCATCTCCTACACTTTCGTCGATCTCAAATTCATCTTCTTTTTCAGAGAGTTCGAAGTCCAGCGAGCCTTCTTCATCATAGTCTTCCTCGAGCTCATCATCTTCTAACGTTTCTTTTTCCTGCTCTGTATGAATGTTGTCTTTTTCAAAAATTGATTCATTCATGCTAACAGCAACATCCTGTTCGCCATCAGCGGGGACATCTGTTTTCGGTTTGGGTTTTAATAGTTTAATTATCCTATTCAAATCTAGATTGTATCCCATGATGAGATATGCGAATCCGAATGCCGACAATACAGCACCTGTTCCAATACTTTTTAAATTGTTAATCAACCAGCCATTACTTCCGGCAATGTAATACCCCACACTTCCTCCTGGGTGAAAAAAGGATTCACGGAAGAAAAGAAAACGGATAAACTCAAAAACCGCCGCGAAAAAGAACATTAAAAATACGCTGTGGTAAGTAATGGTTTTCCATTTGAAAACACGTTTGTTAAGCAACAAATTGGAACCGTAGACAAAAAGTAACAGACAAAGGAGAAAAGCGCTAAGCCCAAATGACTTTTTAACAAACAAGGAAGAAATGAAGTAGCCAAATTTGCCAAGTGCATTGGCGTAGCTATGTTTCATAGCCTCGCGATTGAAGTCATCGATTTGCAATGAAGCTACGGTTGCTTCGTCTACTTGCCCTGTGAAAAGGTAGGACAAGAAGGCCAGGAAGAACAATAAGGCAGTTAGGATAAGAATTAATCCTGTTATTTGCTTGTATTGTGTTTTCGAACCTTTGAAAAAAGACGGCTCGTCTGATTCTGGAGTAGTTTTATTTTTTC
>JAFMKE010000182.1 GCA_017853115.1 Verrucomicrobiota bacterium | reverse complement strand
TGTTCTTGTACAAACTGAATAATCTTTCCAAAAACATCGGTTTGATAAAAAGCTGATTCTTGATTCTGTATGAAATAGCAGGACATTTTACCATTTTTGGCAATCACCCTTTCCATACCTAAGCTGGTTGCTAACCATTTCAATCGCATCCCGTTAAACAATTCTTTTACTTGTCGAGGGATTTCTCCAAAACGATCGGCTAAATGTTCTGCGAAAATGGCTAATTCTTCTTCGTCCTTGCAGTTATTTAAGTCAGTATAAATAACTAAGCGTTCACTCACTGTATTGATATAATTATCTGGAATTAACATTTCTAAATCCGTATCGATTTGACAATCACGAACAAAGTTTCGCTTTGTTTTTAGTTCTTCTTCGTATAATTCCTTGAATTCGGTCTCTTTTAGCTCGGTGATCGCTTCATCGAGAATCTTATGGTAGGTTTCGAAGCCTATTTCACTTATAAAACCGCTTTGTTCTCCTCCCAACAAATTACCTGCACCTCGAATATCTAAATCACGCATGGCTATGTTGAACCCACTTCCCAATTCAGCAAACTCTTCGATGGTTTTTAAACGCATTCGAGATTCGCGTGTTAGCGTGCTCATTGGTGGGGCGAAAAGATAGCAGAATGCTTTTTTGTTACTTCGGCCAACACGTCCTCGCAATTGATGCAAATCACTTAGCCCAAACATGTGGGCATTATTTATAATTATGGTATTCGCATTTGGAATATCCAATCCAGTTTCAATAATATTTGTACTCAATAGTACATCAAACTTTCGATCTACGAAATCTTTCATCGCTCGTTCAAGTTGATGACCTTCCAATTGCCCATGCGCTATACCTACATCTACATCAGGGAGCATACGATGGATCATTGTTTTTAAGTCTGCGAGATCTTTCACTTTGTGGTGTACGAAGAACACTTGCCCCCCACGATAGACTTCAAACTCGATAGCTTCTTTGATTAATTCCGGGTTAAAAGCATGTACTTCAGTGGTAACCGGTTGTCTGTTGGGCGGGGCTGTTTGAATCACACTTAAATCCCGAGCGCCCATGAGGGAGAACTGCATCGTTCTTGGAATAGGCGTAGCGGTTAAGGTCAAGGTGTCCACATTAGCCTTCATTTGCTTTAACTTATCTTTTACTCCTACACCAAATTTTTGTTCTTCATCCACAATCAAGAGGCCCAAAGATTTGAACTTTACTTTTTTACTTACAATGGAATGCGTGCCTATAAGGATGTCTACTTTACCCTCAGCTACATCCTTCAATGTTTTAGTTTTCTGGGCTGCTGTTTTGAATCTATTGATATAATCAACATTTACAGGGAAATCTGCGAAGCGCTCTTTGAAGGTTTCGTAATGTTGGAAGGCCAAAATGGTTGTGGGCACCAAAACAGCTACTTGTTGGCTATCGCAAACTGCTTTAAAAGCTGCACGCATGGCTACTTCTGTTTTCCCAAAACCCACATCACCACATACTAAGCGATCCATTGGCATCTCACTTTCCATATCCTTTTTGATATCAAGGGTCGCTTTTTCTTGATCAGGAGTGTCCTCATAAATAAAAGAGGCTTCTAATTCGTTTTGCAGGTAATTGTCAGGCGGAAAAGCATGTCCTTTCTGGGCTTTTCGTTTGGCGTACAGCTTAATCAAGTCAGCCGCAATGTCCTTTATTTGTCTTTTGGTTTTTGACTTGAGTTTGTCCCATGTATCAGTTCCTAGTTTATTTACCCTTGGTTGTTGCCCGTCCTTTCCAGTAAACTTTGCAATTTTATGCAGTGAGTTGATACCAACATAGAGTAAATCATTGTTAGCATAAATGATGCGCACCATTTCTTGCAACTTGCCAGCCACTTCAATTTTTTCTAGTCCAGAGTAAGTGCCAACACCGTGATCAATGTGTGTGACGAAGTCTCCTGGTTGTAGTTCGTTTAAGGTTTTGAGAATAAGCGCCTTATCCTTTGAGTATCCTTGACGAATTTTGTACTTGTGGTAGCGATTAAATATTTGATGATCAGTATATATGGCCAATTGTAAATCTTCATCCACAAAGCCAGCATGTATGCTTTTATTGATAGGAAAGAAGTTTACCTCCGCCTTTAAGTCTTCAAAAATGTGGTAAAAGCGCTCAATTTGTTTAGGGTTTTCTGCAAAAAGGACATTGCTCAGCATATTCTCTTCTTGATGCTTCAAATCCTTTATGAGCAGATCAAAATTTTTATTGAATGCTGTTTGCACTTGTTGTTTGTAATGAATGGTGTAGCTATCCTTGAAGTACTGCTTGTCTCCGAACTCCACAATATTGTATTCTTGCATGGCATGAAGCACTTCAACAGGTGTTTCGAAGGCGGCTTTCGGGTCTTCTTTGAAGAAAGGATTTTCGCTATACTCAATATCGCTTCCAAATTTGTTTTTGATTTCAATAGCTTTCTGCATATTGGCATCTAGTACCTCGATAAGGTAGTTGACATCTTTAATCCAAATACAAGTTCGGGGTGTTAGTACATCAAAAAAACTAGTTTTTTCTTCCGAGGTAAAATGTGTTTGCACATTGGGGACAATGGTGATGCGTTCAATCTTTTTTTGAGAATATTGGCTAATCGGATCGAAAGTTCGAATACTTTCCACTTCATCATCAAACAGTTCGATGCGGTAGGGAAACTCGTTGGCAAAAGAAAATACATCGATGATATCTCCCCGAATGGCAAATTGTCCTGGTTCGAATACAAAATCTGTTCGTTCAAATCCATATTCAACTAGTAGCTCAATGGCAAAATCAACGTCGAGTTTTTCGCCAATTTTTACCCGAAGCATGGCCTTATTGAGTACGGTTTTCTTTACTACTTTTTCAAATAACGCTTCGGGGTAAGTGACGATTAGTTCGGCCTTCGTTGTCGGATTGGTAATTCGATTGATTGCCTCGGTACGCAGTTGCACATTACCTGCATTCAGCTCATGAATGTGTCCGCTTTTTTTGAAGGAATCGGGGAAAAAGAAAATATCTTTATTGTCAATCAAGTTGACAAGGTCATTATGGAAGTAGGCGGCGGAAACACTGTCTTCCAGCACAAAAACATGACTATTGCGACTTTGACGAAAAACGGTTTCAGCAATAAAAGCCCCGGCCGAACCAGCTAAGCCTTCTAGATAAAGGTGCTGCTGCGATTCGGCTATAGTTTCCAGAATGTCTTT
>JAFMKE010000044.1 GCA_017853115.1 Verrucomicrobiota bacterium | reverse complement strand
AATTAAGAATTATAAATTCTATTATTTCTCATCTCAATGAGTAGACGAAATTACACAATATTCCATATTTGCTCAAGATTTTTTTCAGATAAGTAAATAAGATTTCAGTTCAAAAATTTCCTTTGTTGGAAACTCTATTGCTTCGATTCCCGATTTCTTTGTTTCTTTGTTATCAGCAACTCTCTTGCCATGGATATTAAATACGTCCTTTTTATACTTTCATCGCTCATCATATTCTCCTACATTTTTGATGCGATAGCTCGAAAAACAAAATTTCCTTCGGTTATCTTGCTGATGGCTACGGGTATCGCTGCTCGTGCGATTTCGGATGGACTAGGGTATCATGTTATGTACCTCGATCAGATTATTCCTGTTATGGGAACCATCGGTTTGATTCTCATCGTGTTAGAGGGCGCATTGGAACTGAAGGTCAACAAAGAGAAGTTGAAAATTATTTTTCGTGGTTTTGTCGCCGCCTTGGTGATTTTGGTGCTGAGTGTGGTTGGTTTGACATTATTCTTTCAGCACTACCTCGAACTCGATGGGAGTGTAGCAGTAATGAATGCTATTCCTTTAGCGATTATTAGTAGCGCAGTGGCTATTCCCAGCGCTGCAGCATTATTGCCGATGGATAAGGAGTTTGTGGTTTACGAATCTACATTTTCAGATATTCTGGGTATTATGATGTTTAACTACTCTGTTAAACAATTTATTTCGGGAGGCGAACTTCTTGGTTTTAAACCCTTAATGATTTTGCTACTGGAAATTGGCGGAATTATTATTGCGAGTATCTTAATCACTTGGTTGTTGTTTGAATTGTTTGAACGCATTAACCAAAAGATTAAATTCTTCTTAATCTTAGCCTTGTTAATTATGGTATATACCATCGGTAAAACTTATCATTTACCTTCCTTGGTAATCATCTTCGTTTTTGGCTTGGTACTGGCGAATGCTCAGTTTCTCTTACCTCAATTCATTAAACGCTTTATTTCTATGAGTATGACAGAGGAGGAAGGCCTGCGCGAGTTTCATATTCTAACTGCCGAATCTACCTTTCTTGTGAGAACCTTCTTCTTTCTTTTCTTTGGTTTCTCGATAACCCTAGACAGTTTCACCGAGGGGTTTAACTATATCTATGCAGGGATAATATTAGGCATTATGCTGTTAATGCGTTTATTATATATGTTGCTCGCGGAAAGAAAAAGCTTTAAGTCTTTGGTTTTTATATCACCGAGGGGCTTGATCAGTATATTACTCTTTTTGCAACTTCAGCGCGATGGAGAATATGCGGCGTATGGAACTCCCTTGATCAATAGCAAAGTACTTCTTTTGGTTATTTTAGGTTCCATGTTAATCATGACTATTGGAACACTCGCTTTTGCAGGTAATAAGGCGCAATTGAATCCTGTCAGTGAAAGTGAGCCAGTTGATGAGGATTTTGGTTTAGAAAATTCCTCTGAAGATAGCTCAGTTTCTTGATGCTATTTTATTATCCCCTGGTTGACTTGATTGAAAGCGCTAATTCCTTGCAGTCCACCCGTATGTATAGCCAATAGGCTGCTTCCTTTGGGGAAGAAGTGGTTTTCAATCAAATGATAAATACCATACATCATTTTTCCAGTATAGATAGGGCAGAGTGGTACGCCAGTTTTTTCTTTAAATGTGTTAATGAACTGAATGAGCTTGTTGTCCCATTTGGCATAACCGCCAAAGTGATAATTAAAATTTATCTGCCAATTGTCGTATGCTTCTTCAACAAATTGTTCTACTTGCTCATTTAAATATGAATCTTTGAGTGCAGAAATACCAATAATCTGTTTGTTTCCTTTTAAATGACGTATTATACCTGAAAGCGTCCCACCTGTGCCAACTGGGCAAAAAACGTAGTCATAAGTCAATTCAATACCTTGAAGAATTTCTTCAGCTCCACGCACACCTAATTGATTACTACCACCTTCAGGTATGAAATGGAAATTAGCCGAATCTTCAAAACTGGCATCTACCAAACCAAAGTCCTGTCTATCACGAATCTGTCTAAACGTTTCTCTGTCTGTATAAATGAGTTGCATACCCAAGTTTTGCGCTTCTTGCAAGGTGGGACTTAAATAATTAAAGTTTTCACCACGAATAATCCCATAACATGCAATCTGTTCACTTTTGCAGGCAAGGGCTGTTGCATGTATGTGGTTGCTGTGCGGCCCTCCCATGGTCACAATCTTTAAGCTTTCGTTCTTAGCCTTTTCGAGATTGTGGAGAAGTTTGAAGTACTTGTTGCCTTGAATAACAGGGTGCAGTTCGTCTAAACGAAAAAGTTTGAGACTAATCCCAAACTTTTCGTCAATTGGTATATCATGTATAAATTCACTGCCTCGCATGTATAGTAAAAACTAGCAGGAATAAATTAAAACTTATTGCTCTATAAAATCTTGCTCACTTTGTTTCATTGCTTCTTTGTTGTCTCCCTTGGTAGGATCATAAGCAAGAACACTCATTAAAAAGACAACAACACCGATAACCATAAAAACATAGCCCAATGTATTAATGAAGCCATCAAAGGATGTTAAACCTGCACCCACTCCGGTAAATAGTGCCATAATCACGTAACGAATGGCTATGTTGTATATATTTAAATTCGGTTCCATAGTGTTATGTATTTTGTGCAAATGTAATCCTAATTCAACAATCTTACAAGAATCAAAGAAAAGAAACAACTGAAAATTAGTGTTTCATTTGTACTATTTCGGGTGATAAATGGATTTCGCATTTTCGATAATCGATTCTTGATCTAAAGTCATTGGTTTCGTCTCTTGTTTTCGGAACAATTCTGCTTGACTGAAGTAGTGGTCATCTTCTGGATGGTACGAATTGCCAAATGGCACCAAGGTGCGCATTTCAACTACACCATTTTTATCAAACTTCACAAAGTGTGTATACGTGTCGCCATACTCCAAAACATATTTACCGTCTACGCGCTTACCGTAATTGGCTGCAAGCGCATCAGGGAAGCCCGGAGAAGTTACTTCCATTTCACCTTTCTTAGCTTTGAAGATTTCACCTAAAGGGATTTCTATGCTTCCGTGATGTTCGAGGAACCATCCTTTCGCTTCGCGAACTGCATTAAAGAGCTCTTCATCAGTAACATCAATATCAGTTACAAACTGTTTGTCTCCGTATCCTTTTTTGCGGAAAAGATGATCGATAGACACCATTAAAATAGCCGCACTAACATCATTGCTGTCTGCTTCAAAATCCCATGCTTGAATATATTCAAGGGCATCGGCTATATCGGGGTAATTAGCAGGATCTACCTCAAGTAAAGGGGCTAATTTTTTTACGAGATAGGTTTCTTTCGAGTACTGATTGTCAAACTTGATTGCTTGAAATTGTTCGAAACTTATTTTATCTTCTACATTTAACAACTCGGATAAACGAGTGGATCGATTGTTGTCTGAAGGACGCAAATCGGTATACTTGGCTGATCGCAACTTGTAAGCGATGTTCATATCACAATCCGAATGAAAAGGGGTGTTGTTGGTATTAAATACAAAGCCGCAATCAGGGTTTAAGTTGTGTGGCAATTCATCCACGGTATGTAATCGAGTCCAAACATTTGCTGAGCGGTCGCCGGGTATTACGGGGAGCGCAACTAGACTGTCTTGACGGTAAGGGACTTGCCCATAACTCACATAATAAATGTTATCCTCCTTGTCTGCATAGACGATATTAAACATACCAATGCCTAGCATATCTAAAGCTTCTCTGAACTCTTCAAAGTTGGTTGCTTTATTCATCTTGTACCATTGATAAGGCGCGGTGATGTCATAAAAGGAAGGATATTTAAATGCATAGTATTGCTTTTTGTCCTTATTGGATTTAACCACTGGCCCTAATTCGCTCCAATACGATTTTTTAGGCACAGGAAGCGTTAACTTTTTGCCTACGCGCACTTTCAGTATGGTCTTCTTGGTTTCGAGTTTTTTCCATTCCCCATCATATTCATACATCTTCTTTTTCTTTGGATGCATTTTTAAGTGATAAATATCGCCTTGGTCGAAGTAGTTCCAGGTCATTCCCCATCCAAGGTGTTCATTATTGCCCATGTAGATGGATGTCCCTCCGAGAAAGAGTGATCCTGACATATTGAGTCCCTCTTCACTGGCAATATGCGCTTCATAAAAGGAAAAGCTTCCTGTCATTTGTAAATGTGGATTGATACATAAATACGTGCCACCATCCTCACTTTTCGTGCTGTTAATGGCAAAGGCATTGGAGCCTAAGCCAGTTGTAATATCATCGAGTTTACCGTTGTAAATTTTATCGAGCGCACCGCTTGCATCGGTTAGAAAGGACATAACCACAACGTAGGATTTTAAGATGTCTTTCACCGAAATGGGTACAAGTCCTTTGACTTTAATTCCTTCCGGATGTAATTCTGCGTATCGATTAATCCCCTGGGCATAGCCATCGAGGTATTGTAAAAAATCTACAGGTAAGCTTGAAATTTTCTCATCGACTAAGGCTTCCGCCTGAATGACATGGGCAAAAAAATCAGCCTCAGCTCCTTTAATGCCTTGGTATTTACCCATTTTACCTTTACCTACAATAAGAATTTCTTGCATTTCATCAAAAGCATCTTCTGCATTGGCCCAAGCTAAACCATAGGCTGCTTCGGCATCTGTTTTTCCAAAAATATGTGGAACGCCCCACGCATCGCGCGCGATAGTCACGTTCTCGGGGTTAATAGGCGGGAAATTTTGAGCATAGCTGATGAGACTTAAACTTATCGCTAGAAAGGTGATTAAGGTGTTTTTCATGGTGTTTTTTTGATTGTAATGAGGTATAATGAATTAAGTTTTTGTTTGCGTGTTTTAGGATTTAAAAAATCTAAGCTTAAACGTGTGATATTAAAGTGATCGAAGCGTTCAATACTTTTATTGGGGTATGAATCGAATTTTTCCAGTCCCTTTTCATCTGTAACGACGAGAACGGCCTCTTGGTCTATTGCAGAGAAATTGAATTCAGGAATTTTACCTCCGCTGTAATAGTGAAAGGCTCGCCACCAGATATTATGCTGATATATAGGGAGATTTTCGGGATTATTTTTCTTTAGATAAAAAGCGATTGCACTACTGCCTTGATAGTTAAGTAAGTGGGGATAGCCATGACTATTGATTATGAAGGCAACAAGTAAATATGCTCCAATACTATTCAGTACAAAAATCTTTTTATTCCATCCCAATAGGTAGAAAGAAAGGAATAGGGCAATAACACCAAGAATATAAATGGCATAGCTTAACATATTGCCAGGGAATGCAATGAAAATCAAGATGGGTAAAATAAGTATAGCCGCGATCAATAAGCTCTGTCCAAAATATAGAGCCCAGTCACCTTTTTTATTTTGTTGGTTCAACCAATGATGAATGGCTTTCGCTATCAAAAGAGCACAAAAGGGAAGCAGCACATAGATGTAATGAGGTAATTTGTAATGTGACAAGGATAAAGCGATGAAAGGTAGTATAAGGCCAAAAAACGAGATGTATTCATTTTGTTCTTTCCAATTTCTGATAGTATGGATGAATCCGTAAATAAAGAACAAAGTGAATGGTAAAACGACCCAAATGATGTTATGTAAGAAGTAAAAGTAACTCGCGTCATTTTCCCATACATTTTCGCCAGTAATCCTTCCGAAACTTTGCTCCCAGAAAAAGAATCGAATGCCATGCATTCCCCATTGCTGATATAAGCCGATTAGCATAGGCGTTAAAACAAACAAAAGAACAATGGGAATAAGAAGCACTTGCAGTTGAAATATTCCCCTTAATTCTTTTTTTAAAATAAGATGCGGAAGGATCGCTAAAATGGGAACCATAAGTCCTATCGGGCCTTTGGCGAGTAATGCGAATCCGGCAAAAATACTGGCAAAGATCAGGTGTTTGATTCGCTTGTTTTTGAGCCATTGACTGGCCTGCCACAGGCTTAAAACCACAAAACTTATTAAGAGAGTATCTGTTCGGATATCATTCGTAAAAATTAAAAAACCAACTGAGCAGGTGTATGCTATTGCAGCATAACGAGCAATGCTTTCCTCATAATACAATTGTACCCATCGATACAAGGCATAAACACTGAACCAAGCCAGCAGGAAGGAGGGGAGTTTGAAGGCGAATGAGGTATTGCCTAATAGTTTAATACTGATGGCAGACAACCAAAAAAGGAGAGGAGGTTTATCTAAATAGTTTTCTCCTAAATCAGTGAGCTGCAAAAATGAATTACTTTGAAGCAATTCTAGACTCATGCTTGCATACTGACTAGCATCAACTTCCATGACGGGAATAAACAAACCAAGAAAGGAAATGATAAAAGATAGCCCCAAAATCAGGTAAAAACTTTTAGTCGAAAAAGTTAGTGCTGAATGGGCCTTCTCGTGCATGCACACAAGTTACTTACTTTTGATAAAAATGTGGTGAGCTCAAGTATAAATTAGTTTTATTTTTAACTTTAAGATCGCATCACTTGATGCCTTCTTTAACAAACTGACACTATGAATTTTTCTTCTATCGATTGGTTGATTTTTGCTTTGTATCTCCTCATAATGATTGGCTTGGGGATATTCTTATCATTCAAGAGCAAAAGCAAAACTTCTCAAGATTATTTTTTGGCTGGAAAATCCTTACCCTGGTGGGCTATCGGTGCTTCGCTTATCGCTTCGAATATATCCGCCGAACAGTTTATTGGGATGTCGGGTAGTGGTTTCAAAATCGGTATGGCCGTGGCTTCTTACGAGTTTATGGCGGCAATTAGCCTGGTACTTATTGCCTGGTTTATGTTGCCGATTTTCCTGAAAGAGGGAATTTATACCTTGCCTCAGTTTGTGGAGAAGCGATACAATAAAGAGGTTAAAACGGGTTTAGCTGTCATGTGGTTATTCCTGTTTGTATTTATAAACATAACGCTTGTTTTGTATTTAGGCGCATTGACGATGGGTGTTGCCTTAGGCACAAGTCTTGGTTTAGGTATTCTTATTCTTGTGGTGTATTCTGCAAGCTTTAGTATTTTTGGCGGACTTCGCACCGTAGTTCTTACCGACATTGTTCAAGTGGTGGTATTGATTGCCGGCGGCTTGTTAACCACTTATTTGGCTGTTGATGCTTTTAGCAATGGGGCAGGTTTCTTTAAGGGGTTTGGCCAGTTGATGACCGAGGCCCAAGATAAGTTTAATTTGATTTTGTTTAAAGGAGAGTTGTTGTACCAAAATGACGCTGGTGAGGTGGTTGATGCCTGGCTGGATTTACCTGGACTTAGTGTACTCCTCGGTGGTATGTGGATAGCTAATATTTACTATTGGGGAACCAATCAATACATCATTCAACGGGCATTAGGGGCTAAAAACATCAACGAGGCACGAAAAGGTGTTGTTCTTGCTGCCTTTTTAAAAATATTACTTCCGCTAATTGTTGTTGTTCCGGGAATTGTAGCATTTGCTGTAAGTGCCGATGTAGCAAAAGGCGATGAAGTGTATGCTTGGGTTTTAAATACCTATATTCCTGTTGGATTGAAAGGAATATGTTTCGCTGCTGTCATTGCAGCGGTGGGTTCATCGATTAGCTCTATTGTCAATAGTGTTTCTACTATTTTTACTATTGATATTTATCAGTCGTACATCAACAAAGAGGCAGGAAATGAAAAGCTGCTTAAAGTAGGTAAGATTAGTGCTGGATTGGCCTTGCTTTTAGGCGCTGTAACAGCTGTAGTGATTCCGAGTCCTGATCAGGCTTTCCAAAGTATTCAGGAGTTTACTGGGCATTTTAGTCCAGGTATTTTAGTGGTTTTCTTGTTTGGTTTGTTTTGGAATAAATCTTCGGCAAAAGCGGCCATTTCAGTCATATTATTCAGTCTGCCTTTGTCTTTCTTTTTGAGTTTTTTCTTTTCCCCCGAAGCGCTTCCGTTTATGAATAGAATGGTTGTCGTATTTATGGTGCTCTCGCTGATGATGATTGTAATTTCGCTTATCAATAATGGGAAGCTAAAAGATCCGAAGGCCCTTGACTTAGAGGATGATTTATTTAAAACCAGTTCAAGTTTTAAGTTGGGCGCGCTATTGATTATGGGTATACTTACTGCCATTTATACGATGTGGTGGTAGAAGAATAACCAAACGTCCGTTTGGCAAGATGAATTAGCTTTGCTAACTTTAAAGTATAATTTCAAACTATGGCTAAGCAAAAAGTCGATCAAGATAAAGTGATTAAAGAGAGTTTAAAACTCTTTAGACAAACCAGTTATCATACGACGAGTATGGCGGACATAGCCAAGGCTTGTGGTATTCAAAAAGGCAGTCTTTACCACTATTTTGCCAGTAAAGAGGAGTTGATGATGAAAGTGATTGCCTTTGTTCACGACTTTTTTAAAGAGGAGATTTTTGCTATTGCCTACGATGAGTCTATTGACCCCGTTGTTCGTTTAGACCGAATGTTCTCGCGTGCAGATAGTATTTTTATCAGCAAAGAAACAGGCAAGATGCTTGGTAATGTGGGCGTCGAAACGGCGCTGGTTATACCCGAATTCCAACCAGTGATTCAGGCGTTTTTTAAGGACTTCTTCAATGCAGTAAAAAAGGTTTATAGTTCGAAGTATTCAGAAAATGTAGCCAATGAATTAGCTGAAAGAGCTGTAGCTGAAATTGAAGGTTCCTTGTTGCTTGCGCGGATCTTTAATGATAATAGCTTTTTTAAAACTACGCACAAGCGCCTGGTAGCTCGACTTCAATAATGCCATTCTAAATCCTTTTCTGTTCCCTTTAATAAATGTGGTATCTTCACCACTATGATAGAAGAAAAGAAACTAGCCGTGTTAATAGACGGAGATAATATACCTTCCAGATATGTTAAAGAAATGATGGAAGAAATTGCTAAGTATGGCAGGCCCACGATTAAAAGAATATACGGGGATTGGACAAGTCCTCATGTTTCTAAATGGAAGAACGTTTTACTTGAGAGCGCTATTACGCCTGTTCAGCAGTATGCTTATACTCAAGGGAAAAATGCCACCGACTCAGCCATGATTATCGACGCTATGGATATTTTGTATGCTGGAGATGTAGACGGTTTTTGCTTAGTATCGTCTGATAGCGACTTTACAAAGTTAGCCACAAGGCTTCGGGAAGCAGGTAAGCACGTGATTGGTATTGGGGAGAAAAAAACACCTAATCCTTTTATTGTGGCTTGTGATAAGTTTATCTATTTGGAGATTTTACACAAGGATGATGAGGAAGAAAAATCTGGTGAAGGGAAAATTACAACCAAGAAATACGATAAGATTACCCCAAATCTTATTCGTTTGTTGAAGAATTCCGTCTCAGATGCTGCAGATGAAGATGGTTGGGCATTTCTTGGCGATGTAGGTGGATTGATATTAAAGAAACAAGCAAATTTCGATTCAAGGAACTTCGGATTCGATAAATTAACTCCATTGTTTCAATCTCTTAAGGGTTTCGAAATCGAAACCCGTACCCAAGCAAACAGTCGCTTTAAGCTGATTTATGTGAGAAACAAGAAGTAAACAGAGCTTACTTAGACAATTTGACTTTAATCGCATTTAAGCCTTTTGGCCCTTTCTCTGTTTCGAATGAAACTAAATTACCTTCAATGATTTCTTCACTGCAATTGTTGATGTGCACAAAAATACTATCGCCGGAGGTTTTATCTTTAATAAATCCGAAACCTTTACCATGATTAAAGAAAGTAACTGTCCCTAGTCTTGTACTATCCTCTTCTTCGTAATCTTCTTTCTTGGGAATGCCTATAACGATGTCTTCTGCATTCACTTCTTCGATTTCATCCGGGTCAGGTGGTGTATCGACAATGTTGCCAAACTGGTCAACATACGCGATCATATCATCCATGTTTTGTTTGCCTTCTTCCTTACGGGCAGCTTTCTTTTCAGCTTTATCCTTTTTCTTCTTTTCTTTTTTCTTATTTCGCTCTTTTTTGCCGAAAGATTCTTGTGATCTACCCATAATAAATTAGTATCTACCTGAATACAGGATTTGTTTATTGAATGATTAATATTGAGTTTCGAATATAAGGAAAATTTATGAGAGCATTGGTAGAGTAATCGTTAAGTGTTATTCCACTACGACAAGCTCGCCTTCATAACTTACTTCAAATCCGCTGTATATCTTATTTCTTCGGCGCCACTCAATTTCGCCGTTAACTTTTACTAGTCCAGCATCGATTATTACGTTTGCTTCCCCACCGGTCATTGCCCAACCCATTACTTTAAGCAATTGGTTTAACTGAATGTATTCTTGACTCAGTTGAAAAGTGTGTTTTGCCATATTTAGAATGCTTGGACTGCCTTGATAATATCACTGCTATCTAAACCATATTTCTTCATCAATTGAGCAGGTGTGCCACTTTCACCGAAACTGTCGTTGACGGCTATAAAGCGCATAGGTGTCGGTAGTTCTTCAGCTAAAACTTGTGAAACGGCACTTCCTAAACCACCGAGTCTCTGATGTTCTTCTGCTACGACCACTTTACCTGTTTTTCTTGCCGATCGCAGTATGATTTCTTTATCGAGCGGTTTAATGGTGTGTATATTGATTATTTCGCAAGAAATTCCATTTTTCTCCAACTCCCGAGCGGCTAAAATACTTTCCCAAACCAAATGGCCCGTGGCAATAATGGTCACATCGCTTCCCTCATTCATTAAAATACCTTTGCCAATTACGAATTCATCATCTTTAGAAGTGAAATTCGGTACGCTTGGTCGTCCAAATCGAAGGTAAACTGGTCCATTATGCTCGGCACATGCCAATGTCGCTAGGTAGGTTTGATTGTAATCACATGGATTGATAACCACCATGCCTGGAAGCATCTGCATTAAACCAATGTCCTCAAGTATTTGATGAGTTGCACCATCTTCACCCAAGGTAATTCCTGCATGTGAAGCAGCAATTTTTACATTCTTACCCGAATAAGCTATACTTTGCCTAATTTGATCGTAAACGCGACCTGTCGCGAAGTTGGCAAAAGTCGTTGCAAATGGAATTTGTCCGCCAATAGTTAAACCTGCAGCGATGCCCATCATATTCGCTTCAGCGATACCACATTGAATAAAACGATCCGGATGCTTATCCGCAAATTTTTCAAGCTTTAAAGAGCCTGTTAAATCGGCACATAAAGCCATTACTTTGGAGTTGCTTTCTCCAAGGTGGTCCATCGCAGCTCCGAATCCTGATCGAGTATCTTTTTTTTCTACATCTGAGTATGTATGGAGTTGTGAAGTAAGGCTAGTGCTCATGATTTATAGTTTAAGTTCAACTGTTTTCTGCGATTGAATTTCAAATGTTTTCACTTGTGTTGCTACCATTTCGTGTTTATGGTCAAAACGGTAATACAAGCTGTATTTTCCTGGTTGTAAATCTAATATTTCTTGTCTGCTGTTCGCGGGAAAGGTGTAAATATTTACTAACTCGGTGTTGATTTCTTGAAAAAGTGCTGCATGCATAGGGAAGGGGGCGTTTACCACTAATTTTCCAGGAGCTTTTATAGGTATCTTTACTTCGTTCTGATTCAAGCTAATTTGACTAAGCCGTGTTACGGGTAAAGTGAGTATATCGATGTCATAAACACCGTGTAAATAGTCCTGTGAATTATTCAGTTCTCCGATATGAAAGTATTCCGTTTCTCCTGCTTTTTTGATTAAGTAAGGAATGTTAGGTATTAATTCGACGCGTTCATTTTGATTGGCAGCAATGATAGACAGCGTGCATGTTGGCGCATTTATTTTTAGAATATTATGCTCATTATTTTTAAGTTTCACTTGACTCATCCAAAGTGCTGGTAAAGTTTCAATATGAATATCATACACTACACTTGGGTTGACCAATAGCGTATCTGGATTTCCATTGCCGTCTCTTTTGTGGTAAAAGCTATACGCTACTTCCTTGTTTTGATTATAAAACAACATCGGAATATTGCGCTGAGTAGATTGATCGTTTTCATCGAGTAAATCAATCTGTAAGGTGGTGAAATTGATGGCTTGGGTAACTACCTGCAGAATTTTTTGTTCGAAATCAAAAGGGAAATGAGGATTGTAAATTTCTTTCAAGCAGTGATAGTCCTGTAAACTTTGCACATCGATGTCGAGACCGATGATCACAGGCTTGATTATCACCTCATTTTTTAACAAGATATCGAGTATTTCGCAAGGATCACCCAGACAACTCTCCGAACCGTCGGTTATTACCACAAGAATATTCTTTTGGCCTTCAAAGCCAGCAAAATCCTGCTCAGTTTGTTGGAGGGTATAGGCGAGAGGTGTAATGCCTTTAGGTGCTACGCTAATCAAGCGATCCTTTAATGTAGCTATGCTGTGTTTTCCTATGGGTAATTTAAGTTCACTGTCGAAGCAATCATTGGTAATTGGTAAACTTTGATGCCCATATACACGCAAACCAAATTGTAAGTTGTCGTACATGACCATTAGACTATCTGCCATGCGGAGCAGACTCCGTTCAGCTATACTCCACTTATCATCTTTCCCCCATTTTTTGAGCATACTGGATGAAGCATCTACCACGAACAATACGTTGATTGGTGATTCTTGAGCAGATGCATTAAAGATGAATCCCAAACTGAATATATAGAACAGCAAGCTTTTCATCTTAAGGGTATTACTGTGGTTTTCTCAGGATACATGGTAAAAGGATATTGTGCTGTAAGCTCGCTATTTGTCTCGTTTTCTTCAATGAATACCAAAGTATACTGACCGGGTTGTAGTTTAAGGCTCATGTCGGTATCAAAAACACCTAAATCTTTTACGAGCTGCCAAATTTCACTTTCCGTATTAAAAATGCTTGCGCGAATCTCGGTATTGTTTTTTATTGATAGTTTGCCATTGGCGAGATATGTTTGTCTCTTTATTTCTCCAGCCTCTAGCCTTAACTTTTCATTCTTTACAGGAATAAGACTAGTCGTCAACTCATAGTCTCCGGCCAAGATGGGAAGTTCATCAAGTGTCTGATTATAAATCCAGCTATCTCCATTTTTCACAATAAATCGCGGAGCGTGTTCATCGTATTGCACCTCGTGTTCAACATCCCAATAAGCCTTCGGTAGCTGGATAAGGACATCATTATGTTTCCCTGGTTCTAATTGAAAAGATTCGCTGCTAACTGGAGGGAAGGTGTGAACGATTACCTGATGCCAGCCCCTTGGATCAATGTACAAAGTATCGGGCTTATTCTTGGCATTCAAGGCATGCAGGAAAGTGTGGGTGGTTTGTTTCGTCTTTGCATCCTGTATACTAAATGGCGTATTTGAAATACTTTGTCCATCCATTGTTTCCAAATGAATACTTAGACTGGTTTCGCTCAAGGCCATATCCACGGTATGTTCTAAGACAACCTCTAAAGAAGCCTTGTCTTTCGCATTGACAAAGCTGCCGATGCAATCGAAGGCTGACACTAAGGAATCTGCTATGTCCAAACCGATTATAAATGGATTTATACTTATTCGTTTTTCATTGAGGAAACGAGCAGCTTCGCATGGATCACCCTCGCAATTTTCTAAACCATCAGTAATCAAAATGATGGCATTAATCGTTTCCGAATCCTTAAAGTCTTTGGCAGACTCTATCAAGGAATAAGCTATTGGAGTCTGTCCTTTGGGCGTAATTTGTTCCAGGACGGCTGAAAATTTGACAAAATTATTCGTTCCAAAATCAATACTTAACTCACTGTCCGTGCAGTTATTCTCATTTCTAGGATATTGATGCCCAAATACGCGAAGACCTATGGATAAAGTGGGATCTTGCCGTTGCACGGAGTCAACAAGTTCGAGTAAAGTTTCTTTGGCGATATCCATTTTAGAAGTTTCCCCCCATTGCGCGTCCATACTTCCAGAAGCATCTAATACGAATAAAACCCGTTTGGCGCTATTTGATAACTGTGCTTGTCCAAATTGGAAAACAATAACGGAGAGAAATAAGAGTATGGCCTTGCTTTTCATTCGTGTATAAAGTAAAAACGAATGACGGCTGAAAATGTTATTTATAATCGCCAATCGTTTCTTCTAGTTGAGCTAGGGCTGTTTGAAGTTGCTCATCGTTGGGTGCTTTACCGTGCCAATGGTGGGT
>JAFMKE010000181.1 GCA_017853115.1 Verrucomicrobiota bacterium | reverse complement strand
ATTAAGCCCCTATTGATGTTAAGTTAGTTTTAAGTAAGATGGATGCAGATCGACGGGATTTTTAATTCATCACTAAGTGGATATTATAACTAGGTTAAACTTCATTCGAATGGTTAAAAGTAAACCCATCAACATGTACCTTTCGATGTGCAAACCATTCAACAAACCCTTCGTTTTTTGTTTCATACCAATTTCCCAAAAAAGGGAAATGTTGAAGTTTCAGCTTGCACAATTGAGTCTGATCGGGGAGAATTTAAGGCTAAATTTTACCACAAAAAAGCTTGTCTTGAACAATTGATTGTCTTAATCAATGGCTTCGGTATTGAAGGTAGCAATGATCAACGCATTGCCAACTTGGCTTATGCGCTCGCGCAAGCAGGCTACCGCGTGCTATGCCCTTCTTTCGACAGTCTGAACACCTTGAGCATACATCCCCAAACCATTCTGGATATGCAAGATGCATTCCTAGGCATTACAGAAGATCAATCGAAGTGTCCCGAAGGGAAGTTTTCACTGTTTGTTCCATCTTACACTGCAGGCATGGCTCTGATAGCGATCAATAGGCAGGATATTCAAGAGAAAATAAAAAGCATTGTCTGCGTGGGAAGCTATGCCAATATAGAAAGCTCAATTAATTTCGTACTCGGACAGAATGACATCGATGATTATGGAAGAAACATACTTTTCAAGAACTTTTACCCGGATGTATTTGGTACGGATAATCAATTAGACCAAATTGTTCAGTCAGCGCTTGAAGACAATGGATATAAGCGAAGTGAAAAAGAAAAAGCACTACCCAAAGTATTGGCTGAGGCTAGTCCTGCTGATCGATTAATTTGGGATATTTATCAAAGAGATATCTCGTGGCGAAAAGATTTTATGCGCCGTGCACTAGAGAACAACCCAAGGTATAAAGAATGGTTTAAATACTTGAATGTAGTGGATAATCTAGAACATATCCAATGCCCTGTTAGCTTAATACACGGGGCGAATGACCTTGTTATTCCAAGTTCAGAATCAGCGTTCATTTATCGTAAAATCTTTGAGAGAAACAAGCAAGTTCAGTTTTTAGCCACACCTCTACTGGATCATGGCGATATTCAAGTTTCATCCAGTATTATAAACGATGGAATAAAGTTATTCAAGTCCTTTCACTTTTTCTTTAAACACGCTTAATATTGACCAAACATTTTGACAAAAATCAATAGAAATTTCGTTGACTTTTTAACTGAGTTTTAACCGAGTGTTAATTACCAAGATACCTCAAGATTCTACCTTTACTTCATGAGTATAATCCTGAATTCCGTTAAATCATTTACTGGCTTAAACAAAATCAAATCGAAGGCATCTATCTTCGACTTGTTTCATTTAAAATACAATCCAAACGAAGTTAATCGCCTCAAAAAGTTACGGCAATACATCACGGTATCCAATAGGCCTTTCGGATTAATCGAGGAGATTATTTTGTATAAATTATTTCAAGAAAACGAGTTAGATACTTCTTTTTTAAATAACCCTTGGCTAGAGGAACTCGACCTAAAGCGTTTGAAAACGATTAACGAGAAAGATTTATCAAAAAATGAACTCACGCAAACTAGCAATCAAATATATAGTTTGTTTCCTGTGGGGCCTGTTTCCTCATTTCAAACACCCACACAATCATTCACAGATAGTGAATGGGATAAGGAAGTACTTTATTCTATTTACCACAATCAATTGCCTGTTATACCTATATACTTAAAAGGTCACCAGGAAGCTTGGACAAGTGCATTGGGAATGATTCACCCATTGTTAAAGACACGCTCCTTTATTAATCTTCTGCTAGAGGGTGAATCATTTACTGTTGAAATTAGAATAGGTAAACCGATTAAGATTAATGAATTCGAAAACTTTTACAACGCCAATCATTTCGGTAGATTTTTACGAGCAAAATTATATACGCTTGATTCCGGTATACGAGTTGAAAACTTTTACTTAAGTCAAAACAAAGAAGAAATCATTGATGAACTTCCATCAGACGTTTTGTCGGAAGAAATTGCGGCTATTCGAGATACCAATTGCATTGGTGCGCAAGGAAATTTCGAAGTGTATTTGAGCAAGGCAAAAAAAATACCCTTCCTCATTCAAGAAATAGGACGGCAAAGGGAATTGACCTTTCGCGCAGTAGGTGAAGGAACCAATCAAGCAACAGACTTGGATGAGTATGACCTGCACTACCTCCATTTGTTTGTATGGGATAAAGAAGCCAATCGCTTGGTTGGTGCTTATCGCATCGGAGATGGTTCCTACATCATGAAAACCTATGGGAAAAAAGGGTTTTACCTTAAAAGCTTGTTCAAAATGAATGATGAGATGGATGGAATCCTTGCCCGATCTTTTGAATTAGGCCGATCATTTGTGGTTCCCGATTATCAGCGCCAACGGCTACCCCTTTTCTTGCTTTGGAAGGGAATAGCTTATTTCATTAAACAACACCCGCAACTAAAATATATCATTGGGCCAGTTAGTATAAGTAATACGTACAGCGAACTATCAAAAAAACTAATGATCGAATACATTAAAACGAATCATTGGAATAAAGTGCTTGCTAACATGGTGAGACCAAAAAAGCAATTTCAATCTGTCATTGCAGAGGAATATACTGAAGTGCTGGTCGACAGTACTTCGCATCAAATCAAAAAGCTTGATGAACTAATTGAAGATATTGAACCTCTTGGCTTAAAAACACCCGTTTTACTTCGAAAGTATTTTAGTCAAAATGCCCAAATTATTGCTTTCAATGTTGATCCAAAATTCAATCATGCCTTAGACGGGTTTATGTTTTTAAAAATCAAAGACCTACCTGCTGATTCCCTGGAAACATTTTAAGTTATGGGTAGCGCAAACAAACAATGGCTCAATACACCACTTAAGCTGATTCTTTGGTCCTCTTGTGCTGCATTTTTAACATACTCTTTTATGTATGCCTTCAGAAAACCAATCACTGCTGCGCAATTTGATGGACTTTCTCTATGGGGAATTAACTATAAAGTTCTTGCAATTATCACCCAAGTTATTGGCTATCTATGCTCCAAATTTATAGGCATTCGTTTTATTTCAGAATTAAGCAAAGATAGAAGGCAGTTTACCTTACTGGTTTTGATTATTACCTCCCTCATTGCTTTACTTTTGTTTGCTTTAGCTCCGTACCCTTGGGGTTTTATCTTTTTATTCTTCAACGGACTTCC
>JAFMKE010000180.1 GCA_017853115.1 Verrucomicrobiota bacterium | reverse complement strand
ATAAAAATATTTGTTAATCTTGTATTTGAAAAGTACATTTCATTGTAATAAAATTCTGAACTTTTGTTAAACAATTTAGAGAATAAGTATACCAATCTGTCGGTGGATTGTGTGATTTTTGGTTACCGTAACGAGCAGTTAAATGTGCTGCTAATCAAACGAAAAGGTAGTGAAAACTTCAGCAAGGAACAATATGCCTTGCCTGGTGATTTATTAGATAAAAAGGATAGTTTGGATGAAGCCGCAGAGAAAATCCTATTCAACTTAACGCATTTCAAAGGCATCTATCTGGAACAATTTTACACCTTTGGTTCGCCGCGCCGTGTATCCAACAAAGCAGATCGAGAATGGTTAAAAGCTTCAAGAAAAATTCCTGGAGAACGTGTTATTACAGTAGCTTATTTTGCCTTAGTTAAAGTAGAGGATTACTCGGCAGATTACCGCTCCAATGACGGTGAAATTTCCTGGACTCCCATCAACGAAATTCCACAACTGACCTTTGACCATAATCAAATAGTGGAAAAAGCGCATGCTTATTTGCGAGCCAATTTAATAGACAAACAAATCGGATTCGAACTTTTACCTGAAAAATTTACGCTCAGTGAGTTACAAAGCTTTTACGAAACTATTTTAAATGTAGCCTACGACAAACGGAACTTTAGAAAAAATATCAAGTCTCAAACTTTTATCAAAAAGCTCGATGAAAAAGTTGAAGGTCAGGCACACCGACCTGCCAGATTGTATACCTATCAGCCTGATAAACAATAAACCTTCTGCATGCAAATTATAGAATCCCGTATTGAAATTAACGCGCCAAAAAAACTGGTTTGGGATGTTCTAA
Organism: Verrucomicrobiota bacterium; assembly: GCA_017853115.1. Classification (GTDB taxonomy): domain Bacteria; phylum Bacteroidota; class Bacteroidia; order Chitinophagales; family UBA8649; genus JAFMKE01. Next base: position 2,400 of record JAFMKE010000180.1, on the reverse strand, counting down.
TTGACTTTGAACAATATCATCAATGGAATCCATTTACGCCAAAGATAGTATGCGATTTTATCGTTGGGAACCCTGTCAAGTTGTACGTAGATATGAAGCAAAATGGTAAAACCAGCATACAAAAAGAGGATTTACTTTGGATAAAAAATGAAGAGTCGATTGCCTGGGGTATTACTTCATATTTTCCCGTTCGAACAGAAAGGGCGCAAATATTAGAGTCACTTGGTCCTGAAAAAACAGCCTATTCCACCTATGATAAATTTTGGGGCATACTCGTTCCTGTGGTTATGTGGGGATATCGAAAAGATATTCAAAAAGGTTTTGATGCAGTAGGAGTAGGACTCAAATCACACTGTGAAAAATTATTTAAAGGACAATAACTTTAAAGGACTTAACAACTCCACTGAACGATTCCACAAATTCTTTCCACTCTCTTCCTCTAAGGCTTTAATATCCATCGATTTGTCCTGCATTAAGTGTAAGTACAAATTTTCTCTACCCGCAATATCTGAAGATGTCGCTAGGTAAATAGTGGGCTTTGCCGCTTTTTCAGGTGAACTAAAGAACATAGAAAAAACAAGTTTCAAAATTGGTTGTACCCAAGCTGGTGCTCTACGAGCTATGTTTGAATTTACCGGGCCTGGACACATAGCGAATACATCAATCAATCGCTTCTCTTCACGTAAACGCCTGCCCAACTCGACTGCAAAAGTATTTAACACAAGTTTGTAGTATCCATACAAGTCAATCACCTTACCCATCGAGTATTCCTCAAACTGGCCCAATTTTTCAAAATCAATTGCCCTATTTGTTCGATGAGACTCAGAAGAAATAAAGATGATACGAGCAGGAGCTAAGCCATCTTCGGCAAACATTTTAGCCTGTATGAGGTGATTGATTAAATAAAACTTAGACAAGTAATTAACTTGAAACATTTCATCAAAGCCACTAGCTAATTTTTTTGATCCACTTGGCACCATAGCTGCATTGAAAACAGCCACATCCAGAAGCTTATCTCTTTGTTTTAGTTCTTCCGCAAATGCTTGGATACTGCTAAAATCAGCCAAATCCAAGGCCAAGACTTCAAACTGAGATTCATTGAATCTTTCTTTTAGTTTTCTTTGGGTTTCTTCTTGCTGACTTCTGCACGCCAGATAGACAAATCCGCCTCTCTCGATGAGTTGAACCGCAATAGCATAACCCAGTCCAGAATTCGCTCCGGTAACCAAACAAGTTTTACCGTCCAATCGGTCGCTTGGTTTTAACTCACCTATAGGTATTTGCTTTCGGAACAAATCGATTATACCGTTAAACGTTGCCGAGAAAGGATTTTGATATTTAGCTTTTGTCATGTTGAATTGAAAATTTTTCGTAATAAAATTTAAAGACTTGTTCTACTTCTTGCTTACTGATTTTGAATTGATTTAAACTGTAATTGTGTACACCGTATTTGTGCTGTTTGTTATTTTGATTGACTTCTCGCACGGCTGTCTGTTCTGCATGCGTCCAACTTAAACCAACAAAACGCATAATATCTTCTAGTTTAGCAGAAGCATCCCGTAGCATATCTTGATAGCCCACATGCAGCACAGGTTTATCAGGATTTGAATCCCAATAGTTCATTGCTTTAAGCAGCATATCGCGGTCTTTTAGCATCCAATGACGTGCTAATTTTTCAGCGTCTACCTTATTACTAAAGATAAGATTACTGTGATACAGCATACTTGAAAAAGAAGGAATAACTGATAAGGGATCCCGATAGGTATGGATGATTGAAGCATCTGGAAAAACCTGAAAAATAGCATCCATTTTCCCCAAATGTTCGGGGGTTTTAAGCACCCATCGTTTATTTGGCTTTTGCCACTGCAGCAACTTTAAGATACGCTTCAGGTAGCGATAAGGAAAAATAGCATCTTGCTTTTCTACCCAGGAAACAAATGAGGGAACATACATGGTCGCCTCGGAAACAGCCGAGATCAAGGTCATGTCATTGAGCAAAACATCCTCTTCTGGCGCTTCGTATTCCACCGGGTGAATAGCAAAAAAATCGGGCGACATATATCGCAAGGCTTTCTCAGCGGTTCGCGCATGGCCTTTTCGTTTTTTATTCTTTTTGTCACCAGAAATAGGAGCGGGATTTAATGCTTCCCAAGAGCGAAGGGATCGAATATCCGGATGGGCCGCAATCAACCGATGAAGTCGGGTAGTTCCTGTCCGTTGGAGACCAGTTATAATTATTGGCGCTTGAATCTGAATATCTTCAATCTCCGGATGCATTCGAAACACTTCTTCCACTCTCAAACGATTTTCTAAAATTCCCATCAGTCGCTCTCTAGTGATAAATCGACCAAAAGCATGCATCTGAGCCTCATTGTCAATAGCATCGAGCAGTCGTGTTAA
>JAFMKE010000043.1 GCA_017853115.1 Verrucomicrobiota bacterium | reverse complement strand
ACGAAGGGCTTTTTGTGAGTCTTGTTTAGTTAGCGGTCAGAAATCAGGTGTCAGACGCTGAATCTTTAAGGATTACGCTTTTCTAATTTCAACATAAGGCCTTCTGTTCATACCTGAGAATGCGGACAAAGGAAGCTTCATCAGGAATCTTTTTTATAAAATTGTAAATGCTTTATAAAAATTATTTTTTCCCAATCAAAAGGCCTGTTTTAATCAAATCACCACAAAATTTTTTAAAAATTTTCGCTTTATCTGGCATAAATCACTGAATTTTTAATTTAATTTGTTGTTTTAAGCCAGCCAACACCAACTTTCAAAAGCAGTAAAAACATGGGTAAACGACTCTACTTTATCATTTTAGTTCTTCTCGTTCTTTTTGGACTCTTCAACACAAGTTCTTTTCCGGGCACGGGAGCGGGCATCGATGCAGGCGATACATCCTGGATGTTGGTAGCAAGTGCCTTTGTATTACTTATGACTCCGGGGCTTGCCTTTTTCTATGGAGGCATGGTCGCGAAGAAAAACGTAGTATCAACTATGCTGCAAAGTTTTGTTGCGCTCGGTGTAGTGAGCGTGGTTTGGATCATCGTGGGATTTAGCCTTTCCTTTGGTGAAAGTATCGGCGGTATTATTGGTAATCCTTTAACCTATCTCAACTTCAAAAATGTGGGCCTGGACGCCAATCCTAACTTCGCTCCTACTATACCATTCTTGTTGTTTGCTTTATTCCAATTGAAATTTGCCATTATTACCCCGGCATTAATTACCGGAAGCTTTGCGGAACGTGTGCGCTTTCGATCATATATTTTGTTTATTGTGTTGTTTTCTATTATACTATATTCTCCTTTAGCGCACATGACCTGGCATCCAGACGGTTTATTGCGAAATTTGGGTGTCTTGGATTTTGCAGGAGGAACTGTCGTTCACATGTCGGCGGGATTTGCGGCTTTGGCTGGTGCAGTTTTCTTAGGTAAACGTAAAAAAGTGGAGCACAACCCGGCCAGCGTGACCTACATCATTCTTGGAACCGGTCTCTTGTGGTTTGGTTGGTTTGGTTTTAATGCGGGTTCTGCCTTGGGTGCCAACGCGGATGCCGTAGCGGCTTTTGCCAATACAAATATTGCTTCAGCTGTAGCCATGTTAACCTGGATTTTCTTTGAGCGTTTTCAGGGGAGAAAAATGTCAGCTTTGGGTGCTAGCATCGGCGCTATTGTTGGCTTGGTGGCTATTACTCCAGCAGCGGGTTTTGTAAACATTGGCCAAAGCATGTTTATCGGTTTTGCTGCTGCAATAGTAAGCAATTATGCCATTCGGTTAAAGAACAAAACCGTGGTAGACGACACCTTAGATGTGTTCCCGAGTCACGGAGTAGGCGGAATTGTGGGCATGCTTTTAACGGCGGTTTTTGCTAAAGAAGTAGGCTTAATTTACGGTGAAACACAAACGTTTATCTACCATGTGTTAACCCTATTCGGCGTAGCTATATTCACCTTTGGCGGGAGCTGGATTTTATACTGGATAGTGGACAAAATTATTCCGATTCGCGTTCGGGAGGATCAAGAAGATCGGGGCTTGGATTTAAGCCAGCATGGCGAGGAGTTTGGTTAGATTAGACTTGCTAAGTCTTTAAGACTTGGCAAGTGGAGGTATACAAAGGTTTTATAGCAGGGAACCCTACTTATATATACTCCATCTCTTCAAAGTAAAGAACAATCTTCTCTTTAAGTATCCCTTCTTGCTCCTTTAGGTGAACCGCTGGCATCGCTTTTTGCAGTTCATAATGCGGCCATCCATCTTTATCTTTACCGGTAAACTTATAGAAGCCATCCTTTTCAAAGAGTCGGCACATAGCAATGTGCATGAGGTTTTGTTTTTCTTCTTTTTCCCACTCGTCTTTAAAAATGCCCAGTTCATTCATGCCTATCAAAAATAAGATGGCATTGATGTCCGGACGTTTACCAAAGCGTTCTTTGACAAAACGCCTTACCTTAAACCATCCCTCAGTATTCTGGGTTTGGTTCCCCGAATTTTCATTCAAGAGGGGCATGGATTAGATATGTTTGTTTAACCAGTTAATTACGTCTTGCAGCACTTCGTCCTTGTTCGGTTCATTGTGCAATTCGTGATAGCCACCTTCATATAAGTTGATCTGTACGATGTCGCCGGCATTATTTGCAAATGCCTGGCTGCCTTTGTAATCGGTTAAAGCATCAGCCGTTCCGTGAATCAAGAGCGCTGGTATTTTTAGTTCGCTGGCGTGGTCAATGGCATAATCACCTGCCTCAAAAAATGGCAAGGAAAAATTCACCGTTATCTTATCGTGAACCAACGGGTCATTGATATACTTTTCCACTGCTTTTTTATCTCGAGAAATAGCCTGAGCATCTAAGCCTGTTGATTCTTGGAAGGCAGGATAAATGTTGCGCATAAATTTACCCGCTATCAATTTCCACGCAGGCGGATCGAAGGCTAACTTTAACATTGGGCTGGAGATTATAGCTCCTTTTACCTTGCTTGTTCTGCGTAAGATGAAATTGCTCACGACATTACCACCCATGCTGTGTCCATAAAGAAAAACAGGTAAGTCTGCGCCCAGAAACTCTTCGCTTTTCTTTAACAAATTTTCTACTGAATTCAGCACCGCATCGTAGTTAGGGCAATGACCCCGTTTACCTTTGGTTTGACCATGGCCAAACTGGTCGAAAGCAATTACGGAGAATCCCGCATTGATTAATTGGGGCACAACAAAATCTGCATAGCGCGAGCTGTGCTCTCCCATACCATGAACGATGGCTACAATTGCTTTTGCTGCATTATTTTTCCAATACTGTCCGAAAAGTTCTGTTCCGTCCTGTTGCCAGGTAAAGGTTTGTGCTTTCATGCCTTAAATTTTACTCTTGATTAATTCGATCCGCTGCTTCACTAGCGCGCTCACTGACGTGTTCCAACTCCATTTTTTCATTTTCAAGCGCCAAAACTTCAGCTTTCGATAAGTTCTTATTTGAGTCAATTTCTTCTTGGATTATACTTGCCCCCTCATCAAAGTTTCTTTGAATCCGGTTTAATGACGAAAGTGCTACATTAACCGAGTACGGTCCGTCGTCAGTATTCCCCCAGTTCTCTATAAAATCGATGCCATCCAAAGCTAACTGAGCATCGCCTAAGTTCGTTAAGAACATAGAATAGTAATAAAGGGCATATAAACGACTATACTCATCCGGGTCGTCACTTGCCACTCGTTTAAAGTAGGCCACTTTGTCTGGACCACCAACTTCGCTGTATACATATCCAACAACATCAAGAACTTCGTAATTTTTCACATTTTCCCATGCCTCTGCTTGTTTTAATGAAGCATCTGGATTGGTATATAAAAGGGCTTCCAGCGAAGCGGCATTCACGCGATACGATGGGTCGTTTAGTCCTTTTTCATAAATAGGATCGAACGAAGAGTCTTCTAACAAGGATAATGTTAAAATTGCAGAAGAGCGCACTTCGGTGTTCTCGGCATTCATTGCCAAGGATTTTAAGAGGCGAATACCTTCTTCATCTTCTGGATAAAGAGGGTACATTGCGGCAGCATAATCTTGGATGAACCAGTAATCATCATCCAATGCCATGCGCAACACCTCTAAAACTTCTTCGGACGGGTCTTCGATGCTTGTCAATTCTTCTAATGCATATAATTTATCCAACATATTTAGACCTAACTTATACTGTTGAATCCACATGGCTTCACTTTGATAATTTAAGATATCAGCAAGCAATGATTTTTTCGCATCCACATTTACCCAGAGAATTTCCTCATCCTCATCCACAATAAATTCGAAGTTATGCTCGCGTTGTTCAAAAATGATGTCGAAAGATTTAATCATTTTATTTGTATGAATATCTACTTCCATCGGCAGACGATAAATTAAATTATCTTCAACACTCGCCTCTTGCCACAAGTTAACAATGACGCTGCTGTCAGTGTATTCGTATTGGATATCTAATAGAGGATGGCCGGCGCTCAAGAACCATTGGTTGAAAAACCAGTTCAAATCCTGGCCAGTTACCTCTTCAAAGGCTAAGCGCAAGTTATGAATCTCCACAGATTCAAATTTGTTGTCCTCTAAATATAAACGCAAAGAGGCAAAAAAGGCTTCGTCACCAACGATATCGCGAAGCATATTTAGAATAACTCCCCCTTTGGCATAGCTATGACTGTCAAACATGTCTTCGGCGGTGTCGTGATGGTAACGAATCATGTCCACTTGCTTGCCATTAGCCGCTTCGCTGAAGTAGCTGTCCATGTCGTCGTAGATTTTACGGTATTTTTCATCTTCACCATAGCGATGTTCGCGCCACAATACTTCTCCGTAGGTTGCGAAGGATTCATTCAAAGGAAGATTTGCCCAGCTTTCACAGGTTACTAAATCACCAAACCAGTGGTGATACAGTTCATGAGCAACGATGTCTTCATAATCTTCATCCAATAATTCTCGCTCATCCCGTTGCACAAACTCGCCAAAAATGACGGCCGTGGTATTTTCCATAGCCCCACTTACATAATCCCGAACACAAACTTGCCAATACTTATCCCAAGCATATTTTACACCCAATTGCTCGGAGAAGAAAGTCAACATGGCAGGGGTTTCACCAAAGATTTCCTGCGCAACATCTTTATATTTTTCTTCTACAAAATAGTCCACGCTCATCCCGTTCCACTCGTCTTTGATTTGTGCAAATTCACCAATTGCCATCATAAACAAATAAGGTGCGTGAGGAATATCCTGTCGCCATGAAACGGAGTGCGTACCGTCACCATTGTCTATATCTTCAACCAATACGCCATTGGACATCGCCATAAACCGATTTTCCACAGTCATCGTTATTTCTTGGGTGCATCGCTCATTCGGTTTGTCGATAGTTGGAAACCATACAGAATTGCTTTCAGGTTCACCTTGAGTCCATATCTGCATAGGCTTTTCAGGGTCTTCTCCTAATGGGTTAATGAAGTAAAGTCCTTTATCATCAGAAATAGCAGACAAACCCTCTGTTTTCTTCAGTTCATTCGGTTTGGATACATACTTGATGAATAAGCTATACTCGTCTGTGCGATGGTATAATCTATCCAGTTGAATGCTTAACAGTTCACCATCATAATGGTATTCCAAAGTATCTCCACCGAGTAAACTGACGGTTTCGATATCCATTCCTTTCGCATCTAAAACCACTTCATCTGTTGGGTAGAAGTAGGGAGATAAGGTAAGCGTTGCCTCTCCAAACAAGTATTGTTTATTCCAATCAAAACGTACATTTAAGGCGGTATGGAGCAAATCATTGGTGCGTTCTGCTGATGCTCGATAAGGGTGTTTTGTTCCAACAACCTCAATTTCGTCTAGCAAGGTTCCATCCTTCGAAAGAACGGTTTCTTTCGTCGATTTGCAAGCTGTGATAAATATGAAGCCGAATACAATAAGCAAGCTGTTTTTCATAATTCCTATTAAGTTGTGCTACAAATATATCCTTTAAAGCGCAAAAGCCTCGCGAAATTCAGGTGAGGCTTTATAAAAAAAGTATAATTTTATGCGGTCATAATACGAATAAATCATGTTGAAGGTAAAAGTAAACGATAAAGAGTTTGAGATTAGTGGGCCTGCGGATTGGGATATTATACAGCAAGGAAGCAGTTTTCATATTTTAAAAGATAATCGCTCATATCGTTGTACACTTATTAAAAAAGATGAGCAAGCAAAAAACATGATTATTGCCGTGAACGACAATGAATACGTGATCAGTATTCAGGATAAATACGACATGCTGCTGGATCGTTTAGGATTAAGTGATATGACTGTGAAGAAACTAAAGGATATCAAAGCGCCGATGCCAGGTTTGGTTTTGGATATTAAAATTGCTCCGGGTGATGAAGTCGAGGAAGGAGATGTCATTTTAGTATTAGAAGCCATGAAAATGGAAAACATGATTAAGAGTCCTGGCGCTGGTAAAATCAAAGCCATCAAAATCGAGAAAGGCGAAGCGGTGGAAAAAGGGCAAGTGCTAATTGAGGTGGAGTAGTTTCAATCAGGAATGACGCCCCATTTGGAGTTCAGGAGTTAAGCGGGAAATCTTTTTTATCTTTATAACAGGCTATGAAATATCAAATATTCATATTATCCCTTGGAATGTTTTTCGTGATGAGTTCATGTGCTAAAGACAAATGCAAAGAACGTACAAAAACCTTCTGTTCAGCCACAGAAGAATATGCGCCCGTATGTGGTTGCAATGGAAAAACCTACGACAACCCATCGTATGCTGCCTGTGAAAATATCCGTGATTATACCTGGGGAGCATGTCAATAGTGCTATACGCGCGATAGAAATTTATAATGAATAATGCACAATGTATAATACAGCCATTGTACATTATAAATTATTCATTCCATAGCCACAGGCTATGGAATCCACTTCTTCTCAAAATTCGGTTTACGTTTCTCTAAAAAAGCATCCCGGCCTTCTTTAGCCTCGTCGGTCATATAGGCTAGACGAGTAGCCTCACCTGCAAATACTTGTTGCCCCACCATACCGTCGTCTGTCAAGTTCATAGCAAACTTTAACATCTTGATTGATGTAGGCGATTTTGCCAATATTTCCTGTGCCCATTCGTAAGCCGTTTCTTCGAGTTCTGCATGCGGAATCACGGCATTAACCATACCCATTTCGTATGCCTCTTGTGCGCTGTAGTTTCTACCAAGAAAGAAAATCTCCCGAGCTTTTTTCTGCCCAACCATTTTAGCCAGATAAGCCGAACCATAACCGCCATCGAAGCTTGTTACATCTGCATCCGTTTGCTTAAAAATGGCGTGTTCTTTACTTGCTAAAGTCAAATCACAAACTACGTGTAAACTGTGTCCACCACCAACAGCCCAACCAGGTACTACAGCAATTACTGCTTTAGGCATGAAACGGATTAATCGTTGTACCTCCAAAATGTTTAAGCGGTGGTAGCCATCATCCCCGACGTAGCCTTGATGTCCGCGTGCTTTTTGATCGCCTCCACTACAAAAAGAATACACTCCATCTTTTGAGGAAGGGCCTTCTGCACTCAATAAAACGACGCCTATCGAGGTGTCTTCTCCTGCGTCATAAAAAGCCTGGTACAATTCACTAGTGGTTAAAGGACGAAAAGCATTTCGCACATTTGGTCGATTGAATGCAATGCGCGCTACCCCATTATATTTTTTATACGTTATATCCTCAAACGGCTTTCCGTTTCGTTGTTTAGGCAAAGCATCTGCCCATTGTATATCTACCATGATGTAATATTCTTTTGATGTAAAAATAGAAAGGCATCTCAAATTTTGAGATGCCTTTCAAAAAAAGTTTGATTCAAGCGACCCTACTAATAAGTATAAGCAATCCCTTTCTTGTTTCCTTGAGCACCGAAAGCACCTGATTGCATGCCTCCTTTTGAATCTTTATCCGCAGTAATGTATACGAAAGGTGCACGCAATTTAGCAGCAGCTTGTAAAAGTTTTTTCATGGAACGCTTATCTGTTCCCGATGCAGAAGTATAACCAGCAAACAATGCAGTAGTTTTACCTTGGACTTCATCTACCTTTTTCAATCCAACAATCTCTGATTTGTCCATTAAAATTTCTACTTTTTCCCAGTCATCCTCTCCATTAATTTCAATTTTTTCTGAAATCATCTCTTCTCTTCCACTATTGTAGATAATTTTTCCAATACATTTTTTTGAAAGCGTTTGCTCTGCATTCTCCCCAACATACTTAAAAATTACTTTGAAGTCGTCCACTAAGGAGATGGTTGCTTCAATACTTTTTCCGTTGTGTAAAAATATTTGGTCGTTTTGAGCAAAACCAGTTGAAAAAGCAAAGAGCACGCTTGATAGAATTAAAAATAATTTGATTCTCATTTTTTAAAATTTAAAGTTTTTAATTATTCCGCAAAACTAAGCAAAATTTCTCGAAACAAATCGGCACCTTATCTGTTTTCAGCAAAACCTTCATCGCAACTTTACGGTATGTGCCTAAAGTGAAAACACCCATTCGATTGTTTTAAAGTCGAACTGACGATGCTGCCCGTTTTCTTCAACTAATAGTTGACCTGTTTGGTTTACACCTTTTAATTTCCCGGTTTTTTTAGTTCCATTTTCCATATAGGTGATAATTTCTTGGAAGCCCATCAAATAGGAATAATAGGCTTGGTCTATGGTCTGAAATTTCCCTTGTTTAAGTTTGAGGTACCAGACATCCAAATGTTCTAAAATAATTTCAAGGCATTTTTTTCTGTTCAATAGATAACGAACCAATAGATAAATTGAACTTGCCTGGGGAAGTCCTTCGAATTTCTCTTGATTAAGGTTAATGCCTATGCCAACCACACTATTTCCAATTTGCTCACCTATAATCTGATTCTCAATAAGCAGCCCACCCACTTTTTTGTTTTTGAAGTAGATATCATTGGGCCATTTGATTTGAAAATCAAGATTAGTTATGCTGTTGAGTGCTTCAACACAAGCTATACTGGCAATTTTCGAAAGGTAGAACTGCTCGCTAATTAGAATCCTTGGGTATAGGATAACACTAAATGCTAAGTTTTGATACGCTTCGCTTTGCCACTGATTGCCATATTGTCCTCTGCCTTCGGTCTGATTGTCAGTTGAAACCACCATTCCATCTGGTGGCGTGCTTTTTGCAAGAATTTGCTTAGCGACAAAATTAGTGGAACTGCATTTTTCGTAGTGTTCGAGAACCTTTCCAATTATAAGGGTGTTTGATGTTCGACTCAAAAGATTTGCTATTTTTGTGCTGATTGATAAACTAAACAAGTTATTGTTTGAATAAGAAGGATAAAAGTAGCTCTTCGGAGTTGAAAAAAATAGTAGTTGAAGCTATTTTAGACAAGAAAGGACTAGAAGTAATAGAGTTAGATCTGACAAATTTGAGTGATGCTGTGGCGGATTATTTTATCCTTTGTCACGGAACAAATACGACTCAAGTTGGCGCCATCGCCAATTCAGTATATAAAGAAGTAAAAGACAAGTTGGGCTTGTTGCCGAAAGGGCAAGAGGGTAAGACAAATGCACAATGGATTATTTTGGATTACTTCGATGTGGTAGTGCACGTATTTCTTCAAGAAACCCGTGAATATTATCAATTAGAAGAGCTGTGGAGTGATGCTGAGTGCGTAGAACATGAATAGTTATGGAAGAAAATAAAATCAAAAAGAAAATGAGTTCGAAAAAAGACGAAGGAGGATTTAATCCCTATTGGATTTATGCCATTTTGGGTGTGCTATTAGTGATTTCCTTATTCTTGTCTGGCGGCGGCGCGGAAAACAATAAAGTAATTACCCAGAATTACTTTGTAAAAGAAATGCTCTTGGCCAACGATGTTAAAAAAGTTGTGGTTGTTAACGACAATCAGGTTGAGGTGTATCTGAAAGAGGAAGCGCTAGAAAACAATGAAAAGTATGCTGAACTGAAAGAATCTAAAGGTTTCTTTGACTCATACCATGCCTATTTTACCATTGCTAATGATAAGCAATTTGCGGAGGACATGAATGAACTTGAAGATAAGCATCCGGAAATTGAAGACTTACGTATCGAATATGAGCAACGTGAGTCTATTATGGACACCCTCATTTTCTTCCTACCCATCCTTTTGTTTGTGTTTATCTTTTTCTTCTTCATGCGCCGCATGGGAGGAGGTGTTGGTGGAGGCAACCAAATCTTTAACATAGGTAAATCGAAAGCAACGCTATTTGATCAAAATTCGAAATCACAGGTAACATTTAAGGATGTGGCTGGTTTGGGTGAAGCGAAGGAAGAGGTGATGGAAATCGTAAGCTTCTTGAAAGAACCGGCAAAGTATACGCGCTTGGGCGGTAAAATTCCCAAAGGAGCCTTATTGATTGGCGCGCCAGGAACAGGAAAGACATTGTTGGCTAAAGCTATGGCTGGAGAGGCGAAGGTGCCGTTCTTTTCTATTTCAGGCTCTGATTTCGTTGAAATGTTTGTAGGTGTGGGAGCTTCGCGTGTTCGTGACTTATTTAAGCAGGCAAGAGAGAAAGCGCCTTGTATCATTTTCGTCGATGAAATTGATGCTATAGGTCGTGCCCGTGGCAAAAATATCGTTCAAGGCGGTAACGACGAAAGAGAAAACACCTTGAATCAGTTGCTGGTAGAAATGGATGGTTTCGGTAGTGAGAAGGGAATAATTTTAATCGCCGCAACCAACCGTCCGGATGTGCTAGATCCTGCCTTGTTGCGTCCAGGACGATTTGATCGACAGATTCATGTGGATCGACCAGACTTGAAGGAAAGAGAAGAAATTTTCAAGGTACACATCAAAAATATCAAACTCGCGAAAGATCTGGACATATCAAAGTTGGCTGCATTGACACCCGGTTTTGTTGGAGCGGATATTGCCAATATTTGTAATGAGGCAGCGCTTATTGCGGCAAGAAACAACAAAGATGCGATTGAGTTGGAAGATTTCAACGCGGCTATTGATCGGGTTATTGGTGGATTGGAGAAAAAGAACAAAATAATTTCTCCTGATGAGAAGAAACGTATTGCGTACCACGAAGCGGGTCATGCGGTGAGTAGTTGGTTTTTAAAGCATGCGAATCCTTTAGTTAAGGTAACTGTGGTCCCAAGAGGTCAGTCATTGGGAGCGGCATGGTATACGCCCAATGAGCGCAACCTGACAACCAAAGAACAAATGTTGGATCAGATGGCAGCAACCTTGGCAGGTAGAGCGGCAGAGCAGTTGATTTTCGGAGAAATTTCAACCGGGGCTCAAAACGATTTAGACAAAGTGACATCAACAGCCTATTCCATGGTAGTGATCTATGGTATGACGGAAAAGGTGGGTAATGTATCCTATTATGAATTGATGAAAAATGAGACTTTCCAGAAGCCATATTCAGATGAAACAGCAAGAGTTATTGATGAGGAGGTAAAGCAAATTATTGATAAAGAATACGACAGGGTACTAGCGCTTTTGAAAGAAAAAAGTGAAGAGTTACACAAAGTAGCACAAGTTCTTTTGGAAAAAGAAGTTATTGTTAAAGATGATATGGTAGAGCTGATTGGTGAGCGTCCTTTCGAAGAAACTAAGCCTATTCTGGAGGTGAAGGAGGAATCAGCGCCTGCTAATGAGGATGAGAATATGCAGCAATTGGAGGACAGCAATCCTTCAGAAGGTGAGAAACCAGCAGGAGAAGCCTAGCGGACGAAAACAATATTATTTTGTAGTTTTGTTAAATGAATATGTCGACTGAGGATAACGAAGCTTCACGAGGGCTGTTTAGAACTATTTTTAGTGCGGAAGAAACCCCAAACAAAATGCCTTTAACCGTAAAGGGTCCCTCGAGTGCTGATGAAATGGATGTGCGCTTCGCTGAAAACTTTTCAGCTTCTGGCGGGAAATTCGTGTATTGTGAATCGCAAGACAAGTTAGTGGCCTATCTGCAATCCTTAAAAACAGAAAACAAGTGGAACTTTATTTATAGTTGGGAGCCAGGACTGCGGGGTTTTTTATCGGCTTTGGGATTCGTGCAAGAAAACGACGAAGAGTTTTTAATAGATAATAGCGATGCTGCCGCTTCTCAATGTTTTGCCTTGCTTGCGGATGAAGGTGTAATAATGTTAACTCCTGACCAAGCTACACATCGCAGACTAACCACTTTTCCGCCTCATCATGTCATTTTTGCTAGTAAGGATAGTTTGGTGCCTAATTTAGAGCGGGGCTTGGATAATTTTAGAGGACAGTATTTTGATAAACTCCCATCCTTGATAGAGCTGAACGAAAAAAGGCCGATATGCAAGGCTAACCATGCTCGTTTGTTAGACGCTTCGGGCTCATCGAACGTCTATGTTTTCTATTTAGATATTCCGGCCATTGGATAAGGCAACCAAAATATACTTTGCTTCTGATTTACATTTGGGAACGCCCAATTATCCTGCAAGTTTAACACGCGAGAAAACCTTTGTTCGGTGGTTGTCTACCATCCAAAGCGATTGTAAAACCTTATTTCTCGTTGGAGATATTTTTGATTTTTGGTTTGATTATAAAACTGCTATTCCAAAAGGATTTGTGCGAGTGTTGGGCAAGCTAGCAGAAATGGCTGATCAGGGAATCGTTATTCATTATTTTAAAGGAAACCACGACATGTGGCTCAACGGTTATTTTGAGCAAGAATTGGGTTTTATTATTCATGATGATAATTACATCTTTGAAGAGAATGGCGTGAAAATATGTGTTGGACATGGTGATGGCAAAGGCCCCGAGGATTTTAAATATAAGCAGTTAAAGAAAATATTTCGCAGTCCAATATGTCAGTGGTTTTTTAGATGGTTGCATCCGGATATTGGCATGGGTATTGCTCAATTTTGGTCAAGAAAAAGCCGTTACGGAAACGGGGAAAGGGAAGAGCGATTTTTAGGTGAAGACAAGGAGTGGCTTATTCAATACATTAAGCGAAAGCACCCGAGTATTCATGCAAATTATTATATCTTTGGCCATAGGCATTTAGCCATCGAACACACAATTAATGAAGAAGCGAAGTACATCAATTTGGGTGATTGGATTAAGTTCCAAAGTTACGCTTGCTTTGATGGTAAAGATATCAAGCTGCATTACTTTAAGTAAACTTCTTATTCTCTTTGTGTTGGTGCTGCCATTCTTTGTTCAGGCCCAAAACTACAGCCTAATCGAAAGCATCAATGCGAAAAATCCTTCAATCATTACAGACTATTTGGCTAATCTGTATGTGATTAGTGAATTCCGTTTGAGCAAGTACGACAAGGATGGCAAGTTTTTGCAGGTTTACGAGGATTACACCAACGGAACAATAACTAGCATAGATGTGAGTGATCCGATGAAAATCGTTGTGTTTTATGAAGATTTCCTGCGAGTTAAAGTCTTGGACCACACCTTGTCTGAAATAGCTGCTTACGATTTTAATACGGGAGCTTACTCGACGATCAGCGCTTTGGCACATTCGAGAGATGATGATTTTTGGATTTTTGATAATACCGCATTTGTATTGAAGAAAATCAATGAGAACGGTAAAGCGATTTATCAAAGTGAAAAATTTAACATGCTATTTACGGAAGCGGTGCAGCCCATTCAAATTATTGACTACAAAGATTTGGTTTACCTGAACGATCCCAACCAGGGGATATATGTTTTCGATCGATTCGCAACATACAAAAAACGCATCCCTATTCTTGGTGCTGATAGAATTCAGGTGATGCAAGATGTCATTGTTTATTTCAAAGATGGGACCTTAAACAGTTATAGCTTGGTCGATTTTTTTGAAGAAACGATGCAATTACCGGAAGGCATAGAAGCTAGGCATGCCCAGCTACAAAACGATCGCTTGTATGTGGCGGATTCGAAGAAAGTCCTCATATATTCCTACAAGTAAGCAATCAAAAGGTATAACCACTTGATCGCTTAATTAAATTTTGTCACATCTCAGCAAGGCAATACATGATTAAAATGACAATAAAAGTTTAAATAATATAAACATAAACTTTATATTTGAAGGCTAGGATTAACAACCAATATTTAAAATTTAAAAAAAATATGATGAAAAAAATTACTTTGTTTATGTTATCACTTGTGGGCTTATCGTTGAGCGCTCAGGTGTATTACAGTGAGGACTTTGAGGCCGAGACTATCGATACAGAGCCTTCTACATTTACTGTTTACAATGAAGATAACTGTACGGTTAACAACCCGGCTTCATTTCCTAATGGTGCATGGGTGGTTTCGGATAATGGAGATGCCCAAGGTCAGTTTGCGGCAGCACAGTCATGGACTAACCCAGCAGCGTGTACAGTTGATGACTGGTTAATTACCCCGGCAATCGATTTATCTGGTGCTAGTGCGAATACTTCGTTAAACTGGAAAGGAATTTCTTTCGAAGGGCCTAACTATCCTGAAACTTACGAAGTTCGAATTTCTACTACAGATACGGCAATAGCTTCTTTTTCAACGGTTTTAACAACAATTGACCCAGAAGCTGAAAACTGGACAGACCACTCTATCAATCTAGGTGCTTATGTTGGTGCTGGAGATGTTTACATTGCATTTCGCTTAATATCTACGGATCAAAGTCAGTGTTGGATTGATGATATTATCATCAGCGAGCCTGCACAATTTGATATGGCTGTGACTGCAGTTAATACAAATGGTGTTAATCAAACAAGTGCTTTCTCAAGCGGTCAGTTTTTAATAGTTGATTACTCTGAAAGAACGAACTTCCAAGCTGATGTGGTTGTGGAAAATATTG
>JAFMKE010000042.1 GCA_017853115.1 Verrucomicrobiota bacterium | reverse complement strand
AGCGGGTAATTGGCGCTTTTACACACGAGAACAATAAGGACCATGGCTTTCTTACCACAACCTTACTAGAAGCAGACCGGGCTATAATTGAACTCTATGAGCCCCGAGATGTGATTGGCCAAAGTGATTTGCACCTACAAAGGGTGGTGCACGGATATCGCTCTTTAGATTTTAAGCAAAAGAATATCGGCGATTCTGGCGGTTGTAATAATAATGTAATTTGTCCTGAAGGCGATAATTGGAGAGATCAAATTCGTTCAGTAGGCATATTATTAACTCAAAATAACCTAGCTGCAGGGTTTTGTTCAGGTGCACTTATTAATAACACCTGTCAAGATGAAACACCATTTTTTCTTACGGCAGATCACTGTGGTGCGGATGATCCCACAACTGTAGTTGGTTTTAATTTTGAATCTACAACTTGCTCTGGAAATAGCGGACCATACCTAAATAATACGATTTCGGGAGTAACGTTAAGAGCAAGTAATGGAGGTTCAGACGTAATGTTGCTGGAGTTAAGTAGTACCCCTCCAGCAACGTATAATGTTTATTATAGTGGTTGGGATAGAACAGGAAATCCTTCAACTGGCCACGTGGGCATTCACCACCCGGCGGGAGATTTAAAGAAAATCTCTTTTGACTCGAACGCGGGATCACAAGGAACATTCTCAGGCGCTGCCTGCTGGCGTGTGGGTAATTGGGAAGACGGAACTACAGAGGGTGGCTCATCTGGCTCCCCGCTCTTTAATAGTTCTGGCTTGATTATAGGTCAGTTGTATGGCGGCTCAGCCAGCTGTTCAAGTATAACAGAAGATTTTTACGGCCGTTTCGATGTTAGTTGGGATGGAGGAAGTAATCCAGGTAACGAGCTGAAAACATGGTTAGACCCTTGTAATACAGGGGTAACATCTTTACAAGGATATGATCCTAATGCTATTGTCTTAAACGAAGACGCTTCCATAACTTTCAGTCAAGCTCCAGCGGGGTCCCTTTGCGGAGAGACGATAAGTCAAAAACTGGTTCTGCGCAACAGAGGGGTTGTAGATTTAACAAACGTGGAAATACAATATAACTTAAATGGTAATTTTCAAACCTACAACTGGAGCGGTTTGCTTACCTCTAATCAGTCGGAACTTATTGATTTAGGAGATGTAGTGGTCGGTACGGGAGTGTACACTTTTGAGGCTTATATATCTTTCAGTAATTTATCTCAAGATGAAGATACTGGAAATGATGCAGTATCTGTAGATTTTGATATTGTTGCCGGGGTTAACGTTGTAATTAACCTGACTACGAATTTTGCAGGGGATGAAAACAGCATTGAGATTAGAGATGAGAATAATGATTTGATTGAGTTTGAAGATGATTTCAACGATACGGAGTCATATACTTTTAATTATTGTTTATCTAAGGGAGCATATTGTATTACTATTTATGATACCGGCGGTAACGGCTTGTCGCCAACCTTCTTCTTCGACCCAGGAAATTACCGTTTAGAAGTAGACGGTGAAGAGATATATAATGGTGATGATATCGGCGATGAATACACCTATTGTTTTGATAAGTCAGAACCTACAAGTGGTATTCGTGATGTAAACACTATAGATTTTACACTTTATCCAAATCCAAGCCACAATAGTTTTACTATTGATGCAAAGCAAGCAGTTCAATCTATTCAGGTTGTTGATGTCCTCGGTCATAAAGTTTATGAAAACCAAGCGGATAGCAATATTGTTTTTGTGAATACGAATGACTGGAGTCGCGGAGTATACTTGGTAAAAGTTTCTACAGCTCTAGGAACAGGGACAATCAAATTGGTGTTACAATAAGCATGATTACGAGCTGGAAAAATTTAGAAAGTCTTGACGATCTTCATCAGATAGTTGAAGATTCAAAACAAAAACCAATCGTTTTGTTTAAGCACAGTACACGATGTGGAATTTCGCAACATGCTAA
Organism: Verrucomicrobiota bacterium; assembly: GCA_017853115.1. GTDB lineage: Bacteria > Bacteroidota > Bacteroidia > Chitinophagales > UBA8649 > JAFMKE01. The sequence goes on along the minus strand of JAFMKE010000042.1, from coordinate 12,479 downwards.
GCATCGTTTAGAAAGCGAGTGGGATTTTAAAGAGGGTAAACTGGATTTTTATTACTTGGATTTGCTTCAGCATAGAGATATTTCTAATGGGATAGCGGATCAATTTAATGTGGTTCACCAGTCGCCACAGATTATTATTTTAAAAAACGAGCAGGCTGTTTATCATATCTCGCATAATGCAATTAGCGTGGACAGAATAAAAGAGGTAATAAAATAAGGGTTTTTATGCTGAAAATTTCTTAACTTAGGAAAACCAAGTTTAAGAAATTACCCAAAACCCCAACAGAAGGTTGTGCAATTAATTGCATAGCCTTTTGTATTTTTACTCTATGCGCCTAGTGGGTCTGTTGTTGTTTTTCTCGTTTGTCTTTCAAGGGTTTGGACAAAAGTATAACCCCAACGATTATGAGCATCCTTCAATGAACATTTCGGGGTCTTATTATTATGGTGTAATCTTTAAGCATTCGTCTAAATTTATTCCGGATATTACAGAGAAATCCCATGCTTTTGAGTTAACTGTTTCGCGGGTAACGAAAGGAGAAAAAGCGTGGCAGCGAAAATTGAATTATCCTGAAATTGGTGGTGCTTTTTTTGTGGCGCGATTTGGAAATCACGAGATCTTTGGTAATGCCTATGCCTTAATTCCCTTTACTAAGTTTTGGTTAAAAAGAGGAAAGAACATAGATTTTTATTTGCGCACTGGCTTTGGTTTGGGCTATTTAAACCGACCGTACAATCGGGTAAGTAATCCAACCAATAATGTTATAGGGTCGAAGGTCAATAACTGTACGCAATTTAGTTTGGGCTTGGATTATAAAGTGCATAAGGAACTAACCTTGTTTAGTGCTTTGAACTTTACGCATTTCTCCAACGCTTCTTTTCAATCACCCAATCTTGGAATCAACTATGTTGCATTCTCAACCGGATTTAGATATTTACCGAATAGTCAAAAAGGGAACTATAATCAGGAGTTGATACCGAAACCTATTCAGAAGAATTTCTTTCGTTTAAATTATGCCATGGCTTTTTATGACAATAGAACGCCCGGTGGACCTAAGTATCCAATTTATGTGATGAGTGCGGCGTATTCGCGCGCTACAAGTATCAATAATCGCGTTTTTGCCGGGCTTAACTATGCGTTTGATGTTGGAAAACGAGAATATATTTCTCAGTTTGTGGTGGGTATAGACCCTATCAAAGCAAGCGACCTAAGTGTGATTGTTGGAGATGAGATTTTTTTAGGTAGGGTAAGTTTTGATGCTTTGCTGGGTGTATATCTGTTAAAAGCCTATGACAGTAAACCTCCCGTTTTTGCCAAGTTGGGTTTAAACTATCACGCAGTGCAATTTGGAGAGTCGAAAGAGAAGAGTTTATTTTTTGGTATTCACATGAAAACACACTATTCCGTTGCACAGCACTTTGATTTAGGTGTGGGGCTGAACCTGTAAACAACCTTAATACTTAAACATAAGGATTAAGCCGTCGCTTCCACAAATAAAACCTGTGTTTTCGTCCTTAAGTCGAATACAAAGGAAATCTCTGTTTAAGGAGGTATTTACCTCGGCCCAGTTACCCTCAAAAAAATTGTCACTATAATAAAAAGTACCATTTTGTCCACAAATAAAGGCTTGACGATTATAAACCGCTACGCTTTCCAAGTTACCTTTCGTAGTGAAGAAATTGGACTTCTTTGTATTCTTTTGCCAGCTTTCACCCTTGTCGTTACTATGTAAAACACGCCCTTGATAACCAACTAGAATACCCTCATTTCCAGAGTTAAAAGCGATGTCCTTAAAATAATCACCTCGCACATCAATCGGTTCCCAATCGCGAGCAGCGTTATATGTTTTATATACACCACCATAACCAGCCATAATTCCTTCCGTCTCATCAAAAAGATGAAGGGTTTGCATGTCCTGGTTGATGAGGCTATCCCCGAAGCCTTGGCCTTCAAAAAAATAACTAGCAAAACCCCCAGAATAATAATTAAACCCCGCAGCCACAATTAGTTTATCGGGTGTAATAAACTGTGCATCACTAAAGACAGGATAGTTGGGGTAACTTTCGGTTAATGACCAATTTGCGCCACCGTCGGTTGTTTTCCAGGCTCTTCCTGAAAACCCCAACGCGACTCCTTCGTTTTCATTTTTAAAAACAATTGTGAATAATACATTGTCTGTTTCTAAAATAGTGGTCCAGGTATTACCCCCGTCAGTACTTTTGCCAATTACCCCGGTTTTCCATAATTGGCCGCCACAATAGTAAGCGATATCATCACCCACAAAAGTAATATCGTAAATGTTGTCGTTGGTTTGACTATCAAGCTCTGTGATTTCAAGGTCGATACTTTCCTTTTGACAAGCGGAAAGAAAAACGAAAAATAGAATTAAGCTAAACCACCTCATCAATACTTTTTAGAATAATTGTGCATGCTAATTTAATCTCTTCGTGACTAATTATAAGCGGAGGGGCAATACGCATACTGTAATTGTTGAATAAAAACCAATCTGTAATTGCGCCGTTTACAATACATTGATCAATAATTTTTTTGTTTGTCTCAAAGCTGTCGAAGCGAAGAGACATCATTAATCCTGCACGTGAAATTTTCTCAATTTTTGGGTGTTTTAGTAGTTCCTCGAATAGCGCACCTTTTTCTTCAACCTCACTTATCCATGTGTTTTTCTGCAATAATCTAAGCGAAGCGAGGGCTGCCGCACAACTTACAGGGTGACCCCCAAATGTGGTGATATGTCCAAGGATTGGTTGGTCTTGAAAAACGGCCATGTTTTCTTTGGAGCTTATAAAAGCCCCCAAAGGCATTCCTCCACCAAAAGCTTTAGCCAGGAGTAAAATATCTGGTTCAATTTGCTCTGTTTCTAAACGAAACATACTACCGGTTCTACCCATTCCCGTTTGAATTTCATCGAGAATCATTAATGCGCCATGCTCATTACATCGGTTTTGAACAGCTTTTAAGTATCCCTTGTCGGGAACAGTAATTCCTGATTCTGCTTGAACGGGTTCTATTATTACAGCTGCAGTTTGATTAGATATTTTATTTAAATCGCTCCAATCGTTATACCGCAGCATTTTAGTCCCAGGAATTAAGGGGCGATAATTGCTTTTAAAATATTCATCACCCAATACACTTAATGCTCCCGCTGTACTTCCGTGATAGCTGTTTTGGAAATAGATAATTTCGCTTCTTCCGGTTTTTCGCTTGGCTAGTTTAAGCGCACCTTCCGTGGCTTCTGTCCCCGAGTTTGTGAAGTATACACTGTTCAGTTTTGGTGGAAGAAGGGCACAAAGGTTTTCAGCTAATTCGACTTGGGGTTTTTCTACAAACTCCCCATAAACCATTAAGTGCATATATTTCTCCGCTTGTTCTTGAACGGCTTTAACTATGTCTGGATGGCTGTGCCCTAGACTACTTACGGAAATTCCCGATATCAAGTCGAGTAATTTTTTTCCTTCCTTGGTATGGATATATACCCCCGATGCATGACTAGTTTCAATGGCTAAAGGGGCTTCGCTGGTTTGGGCAACATGTTGTAAAAATCTTTGCCGTAGCGTCAAAGGTATAGGCTATTTGTTTACAACAAATTTACCATTTCCTAGCAAGATATTATCTTGTAAGAAGCGATAAAAGTAAATCCCATTATTGAAGTTTTTAGCATCAATAGTTAGCTCACTTTTCCCTTGATGGTCAAAAATGGTTTCTTCACACAATTTTCCAGTAATATCAACTATCTGTAGTGTGATTTCTGCCGGGTCAACACCTTGTAGTGTTAAAGTGGCTGTTTGACTCAAAGGATTCGGATAAAAGTTAATGTTTGCTTCAGAGTTTATTCGCTCTCGGATGGTCGTACTTGTTGTGTCCTCATAAATAGCAATTCCTGTTGTATCCAAGGTAAAGAAAATAACGAAGATCATCATTTCATCCGAAGAAGTTAGCCCCCAACCCACAGGTGCTGGACCATCATTATTATAGGTAGCTTCTGCTATAACACCTTCTTGAAGGTTAACATCTAAGAAGGGCTCATAGAATCGGAACGGCAAATGTTGGTAGTCAAAATCCTCCACTGAACAACCGGGTAAACCATCTGCACAACCGGCATCATAGACCTGTATACCCTTGGATCCATCAATATTTCTTCTGTATATATTAAAATCCTTTCCATATTGATGGGTGTGTGCAACAACCCCCCAAACATACAAGTTAAGGTTGGTTGGAATATTAAATGGATAGTTAAAGGTGATGTCCTGTCCGTTATTTGGAATAGGAATATTGGTGTTGGGTATTAATTGGGAAAGCATGGTTTGGTTGGCTGTTCCCACGTCTTGTGTATAGACGTTTAAGTATACCTCACATTTTAGTACCTGGGTGCTGGAATAATTGATGTAGTGTGAGTTTAAATCCAACACGGTGTTGGGGTCCCATTTAAAAGCCGTTCCTTCAGGTGTTTCGAGGGTATTAGAATATTGTTCTGTTAAAACAAATGATTTACCATCAAATCCGATATCATCACGAAGACCATATGGAACGACATCGGGATCAAAACCACCACCAGCAGGATCGCTGTAGTTGTAGACGATGTAGTGGTGAGAAAAAGTACCCATTTCCGTTTGGAACTTGATAATTTCTGTTTCTTCATCTAGCAAGGTTTCGTATTTGGAGAGGTATTCAACTTCAGCATCTGGCGCTATAAAGAAAGGGCCAAGGTGAATTTGAAATCCTTCACCTGCTGCTGGTGGAGCAATTTGAGCGGGAATCGATTCAATACCCCCGTTGGTATAATAGTCATCCACAAGGCTTAAGTCAACACCATCAGGACCATCGTTAGCACCCCACACAATCCACTGTCTAATTACCTCTTTTTCATAATCCGAAAGAGAGCCGGCTGAAGGCATATGAGCACCTTCACTAGCTTCTAGAGGGTTGTCGTCAGAAAAACCATTACTGATTTTTCTAAACAAGAAACTTCGGTATGGGTCTCCAGGGTAAACGATGTAGTTGTCTTTGGCTGCAGCTGCTGCATTAGCTGGAGTCACCTTATAAATGTTGTCATAAACGTTTAACTGTTTGGCGGCTAAAGTAGCACCAGCACCCTCGAGGTCTAAAGCACCGGCTTTAGTGGTGTTGCTGTGACAATATGCTGTAGCACAATTCGTCTGAAATATATTGTATACTACTTCTGCAGTAGTTTGTGCTTGAACACAAAAAGCAGATAAAAGAATAGATAAAAAGGTAAATTTTGTTTTCATTTCATGGTGTTTAACAGCTTAAAAGTAAGCTTTTTTTGGTGAATTAAGCAAACATAGTATTTGGATATAAGCGCAAAATCTCTTCTCTTTGCAACTCCAAACCATTTTCATGACGATTTTTAAGCCAAGCATTTTTTATTTTCACCACCAAACCGTGTTGCGCTTGGTTTATTTCAACTGCATTAAACATTTTAGTATACCAAGGTTATTGTTTACCGTAATCTTTCTTATTCTTCATTTTCTAGCGGTTGTGGTTATTTCTTTTGGGCGTTTAATTGACGAAGTTTTTTTTAGAGGATATCGGAAGACGGATTTATCTGAACCAGTCTTTATTATCAGCAATCCGCGATGTGGTACAACTTTTTTACATCGATTATTGTGTTTGGATAAGGAACATTATACCTACTCGCAATTATACCATACGATTTTTTCTTCCGTGTTTTACATCAAAATTATTCAGCTTGTTGCTAAGGCAGACAAAAGGCTTGGGGGTTTTTTACACAAATTTGTAGAATGGCTGAACGAGGTGTTTTTTGGAGGATGGAAACACGTTCACCCCATGGGTTTTGATCGTTCTGAGGAGGACGAGGCTTTATTTACTATAGCAGCTTATTCGCCTGCTTTAGTCTTACTTTCCCCTTGGGCTTCTCGTTTGGGATACCTTGATTTTTTAGACAAGAGTGATGAAAAGGTGAAAAAGAAAATTAAAGAGTTTTATATCGGAAGTTTAAAGCGTATCGTATATGCCACAAATCCTGAAGCAACGCTTTTGATGAAAAACGTTTTTTCAACAGGCCGATTAAATTTTATTTTAGAGTGCTTTCCTAATGCTAAAATAATTTATCCTGTTCGTCATCCATACAAAGCGGTTCCTTCGGTAGTGAGTATGTTTACTGGACCATGGAAGGTGCACAGTAAGGACATTAAGGACAATAGTGAAGAATGTCAAACTTTTGCAAACATTGCAATTAGTTATTATAAATACATTTACGATCAAAAGTCAATAATCAACAAGGAAAACCTCTTAGTTTTATCTTACGATGAAATCGTAAAAAACCCAACGGCGGTAGCGCTAAAAATATACGATTATTTCGGTTTTGAAATTTCACCGTCATTTGAGAAAGCGCTAAGCGAGTATCATTTAGAAAGTAAAAATTATAAGTCCAAGCACACCTATTCTTTGGGCCAATATGGTTTGACTAAGGAGATGATTAATGAGGAGCTTGGGGAGCTTATGGAAGAGTTTTCTTTTAGCACAGCGCTTGAAGCTTAAGCGAACCTATACTTTGTTAAGAATTAAAACTAGCAAGCAATCAGCTTTACAGATTTTTTGCGTCGCAAATATCTTTTAAGAGATTTTTGCACATAAGGATTGTTTTCGCGATAGACAATATTTTCTTTTAAGGTTTCAATACGCCCGTCATAGAATTCTTTATCAATTTCAGCATAGCCTATATAGGAAAAGTCTTCTATGTAAATAGCGTAAATTGTGTTGGCAAAACTTACTTCTCTGATAATGAAAAAGGTTCGCATCGGATAAAGTTCATCAATCAGCGCTCCTTCCACGCGGTCCCTATAGCGGTTAATTACATCTTTATTGTTTGGAAAAGTAGGTGGTGACAACCGCCGATCTTTGGTTAATCTTTTCAGAAAATTGTTAGCCCGTTTTTCGTTAATAAAGCGCCACAGGGCTTTCCCATTAGGGTTTCGTTCAATGTAAAAAGCGGGGGCATTTTCGTGTTTATTTTCATAAATTCCCACCGGGTAAGCCTTAGCAATACTTTGCTTGTTGTATCGAGGTTTTATGCTTCGAACTTCTTCTATTTCCTGTAGTTCTGCTACAATTACACTATTAAACACCTGTGTGTCTATAGAATGAATCTTTTTGAAAAGATCATCATAACGAGGATGTTTAATCTCATTCAGCAAGAATTTAGAAACTTCAGCAAAAATGTTTTTAGCGCTTTTTAGAAAAAGCACCTCATTTTTTTCATTAAGAAATCTAAAGACACCCGGATCTTCAGGCAGGGCATCTATCATTTCCTGACTTAGCGCTCCTTCAAACTCTATATTTTGGGTGTTGGCATTTGAGTGCTCTATTACGTAGTCTATACCTTTCTTTTCAATTATTTTGTGGAGCAATATGGCTGTGGCTTCAGCATCGCCAAAAGCGCGATGGCGATTTTCTAGAATGATACCAAGATTTTTACTTAGGTTGCCCAGGCTATATGAAGGTTGATTTTTAAAAACTCGTTGAGACAGCTGCACGGTGCAAACATTAGAACGACGAAAAGGTATGCCTATCCGTTTGAATTCGCGCTTGATCATTGAATAGTCAAAGCCAATGTTATGCGCAACAAAAATGCAATTTTCCGTGTGGGCTAAAATTTCCTGGCCGATTTGAGAGAAGGTTGGGGCGGTGCTTACCATTTCATCGGTAATGCCAGTCAACTTAACCACAAAAGGGGTAATCTTGCGTTCGGGGTTTACTAAAGAGCTAAAGCTTTTTATCATTTTATATCCATCTGTTACGTAGATCGCCACCTCCGTAATTCTATCATCATATAGATGACCACCCGTTGTTTCAACATCGATTACTGCAAACACAAATGCAAAAATGCGGTATTTATTTCAATATATCTTACTAATTTTACTTTCGCCTATGCTAAGATTTCAATTATTGTTGATTGGTCTTTTTTCGAGCTTTTGGTCCATCCAGGCGCAAGAGGATTCCACCAAACTATTATACGCTAAAAAATTTGACAGTGATGCCTTCGTTGAGTTGGGTGGTCAAATTATGCAGTTTAATGGGAATGCCGCTATGAATATTGATTTTTCAGCCAATTGGTTAGTAAATCACAAGTATTATCTGGGCGCAAGTTATACGCAGTTGGCTAATGTGGAGCAGTTTTTTTCAGCTGAAAAACCACTTGTAGGATTGCCTGTTTTTGATCAAAGAACCACAATTAAATATCAATCCGCTGGTGTTCGGTTGGGTTATATGCTTTTTCATGATAACAAGGTGATTTCACTTTCTCCGGATTTCACCACATCTTGGGTGGGAATCAAACTGCAAACCAATAAGGAAGAAGCGCAAGTGAATGGTTTGCTTGTTTCCCCGGCCGTAAGGGCGATTTTTAACATCAGTGATTTTTTTAGGATTGGTTTGGGTATAAACTATAACTTGTTTGTTTTTGAGGCTTTGGACACGAGCAATGAGGATGGTTTTGAATATGTTACGCAACTTAAGCCAAGTAGTTTAAGTGGTGTTGGGGGAAATGTATTTTTTAGGATTGGTAAATTTTAAGCCATGACGAAAAACACAAAGCGGTACAGTATTAATCAACTTGAAAGTATTATTTCAGGCAAATGGAAGATAAGCAACGGCAATGCTGAAATTCAATACATTGCTCAAGATAGTAGAAAAATTATAGACCCCGAAAGCACCTTGTTTTTTGCTATGCGTGGAGGCAGGTTGGATGGACACAATTATATACAGAACTTATATCTTTCAGGTGTTCGAAATTTTGTGCTTTCACAAGAAGAGGCTATTGCTGGTCTAAGCGATGTAAATTATGTGGTGGTTGGTGATAGCTTGCGGGCTATGCAAAAACTAGCCGAGTATCATCGCAATAAATTTGATATTCCTGTGATTGGAATAACCGGCTCAAATGGAAAAACCATTGTTAAGGAGTGGTGCCACCAGATGCTCCAAGAAGATTATAATATCTGCCGAAGCCCTAAATCGTATAATTCTCAATTGGGCGTTCCCTTGTCGGTTTGGTCCCTAAATATAGACCACACGCTTGGAATTTTTGAAGCGGGAATTTCGGAACCTGACGAAATGGATAAGCTTCAAAAAATTATTCGACCAAACATCGGTGTTTTCACTACCATTGGTTCTGCTCATGGTGAAAATTTTATTCACGAAACACACAAGATTAAAGAGAAGCTTAAATTGTTTTTGAAAGCTGATTATTTGATTTATTGTGCTGATTTATCTTCTGTGCATCAAAACATTCGACAGGTTTTTGGGAATAAATCAGAATTGTCGAGTACGCCAACTTTATTGAGCTGGGGGCAAAACAAAGAGTCAAAGTATCAAATTGTTGAAGAGAAACGAGAAGCGAATTCAACCCAAATTCTTCTGAGGCACAACGGAGACATATCGCGGTTTAAGATTCCGTTTACAGATGTTTCGTCCATACAAAACGCGATACAGTGTATTGTGTTGCTTTTGCATCTTAAATACGATGCCGATATAATCAACGTGCGCCTGGAAAAGTTGCAGCGAGTGGCTATGCGTTTAGAACAAAAGGCAGGAATTAATCATTCAACAATAATCAACGACAGCTATAATTCAGATATTGATTCCTTGCGCATTGCGCTTGACTTTATGCAACAGCAAAAGTATAAGCAAAACAAGACGGTTATACTTTCTGATATTTTACAAAGCGGTATGGCTGGAGTGGATTTGTATAAGGCGGTCAACGACCTGTTGTTGCAAAATGGAGTGAATCGTTTTGTGGCTATTGGCCCACATTTAACAAGTCACCAGGCCATTTTTAAACCCGAGAATTATTCGGGAGGAGTTTATTTTTATAAAGAAAGTAAGCAGTTTATTCAGCAGATTCAGGAAGATGATTATGGGCAAGAAACGATCTTAATTAAAGGCGCAAGAAGCTTTGAGTTTGAAAATATTAGTGCGGTTTTGGAGGAAAAAGCGCACGCTACGGTATTGGAGATAGACTTGAACGCTCTGGTGCATAATTTAAAAGTTTTTCAATCACGATTAAGTCCAAATACGAAGCTTATGGTGATGGTAAAAGCTTTCGCTTATGGCGCAAGTGCGATAGAGGTGGCTACCTTGTTAGAGTTTCATCAGGTTGATTATTTTGCAGTTGCCTATACAGATGAGGGCGTTGCTCTACGAAGAGCTGGCATTAAAACGCCAATAATGGTTCTAAACCCGGAAGAGCGTAGTTTTGGCGCTATTATCAAATATAAACTTGAGCCAGAAATATACAGTTTCGACCTTTATCATAAGTTCAGCAAGGCTGTTGAACTCAGTGATTTCGACGGAGCCTTTCCTGTGCACATTGATATAGATACAGGCATGAAACGTTTGGGCTTTGAAGCGGAGGATATAGATCAGTTGATCGCTTTATGTAAAAGCGACAAAAATCTTAAGGTGGTTTCTGTGTTTTCTCATCTTGCAGGTTCGGACGAGGAGCACCTGGATGAATTTACCCAAGAACAAATCCTGCGGTTCAAAAATGTTAGTGATCAATTTACTGAGGTGCTTGGAGGAGGTATACTTAGGCATATTTCAAACAGTGGTGGAATTGAGCGATTTCCCGAGGCTAATTTTGACATGGTTCGTTTGGGAATAGGCTTATATGGTTATAGCGGTAAGTGGCAGAACGAATTACAAACCGTTACTCGATTGAAGACGTCTATCTCACAAATTAAGCGGGTAAAAAAGGGAGAATCAATTGGTTACGGTCGAAAAGGAAGAGCTGATAAAGACACAAAAATTGCAACCATTGCTATAGGATATGCTGATGGTTTAAACCGATTGCTTAGCAATGGATTGGGCGAAGTATATGTCAGGGGACAACGCGCGCCTATCATTGGCAATATTTGTATGGATATGGCCATGATAGATGTTGGGTCGGTTCCTGATATAAAGGTGGGTGATTCAGTAGAAATATTTGGAGAAAATATTCATGTGGCAGAGTTGGCAGCCAAACTTAACACCATTCCTTATGAAGTATTCACTGCAGTCTCTGAAAGAGTTAAGCGGGTGTTTTTTGTGGATTAGATCTTTAATCTTTCTTTAAAGTCATCTCGACCGAAGGAAGAGAACTATCATTGACTTGAAAAAAGTAACCTTCGAGTTAAAGTATAACTACTATTCAGTTGATGTTTTGGGCAATACACATCAATTAGTTTTCATGCAAAGATAGATTTCCCCGCCTCCTACCGTCAGCTCGAAATGACAATGTGCAACTAAAAAACTATACGTACATAATAGTTAGGATGTTGTTTAAACTAAATCGTTTGTAGAAAAAAAATTGCATTTCTCATATTCACTTCTATGGGAAACTATTTTGTTTATATTGTTACAAACCCCAGGCGAACAACTTTATATATTGGAGTTACTAACGACCTTGAATATCGTTTGGAGCAGCACTTCGAAAATCGTGGAAAGAAAAAAACATTTGCTGGAAGGTATTATTGCTATCAGCTACTGTATTGGGAATGGTTTGACTCCCCAGGTCATGCAATAGAAAGAGAAAAAGAACTCAAATCTTGGTCAAGAAAAAAGAAAGAGGCTTTGATTGAAAGTGTAAACGCTCGTTGGGATTTTTTAAATCGTTCCGTTTGGAGGTTTTAATAGAGGCTTTCAACCTTTGGTCATCTCGACTGAAGGGAGAGAACTATCATTGACTTGAAAAGGGAAATACTGAGTTAAAGAATAGCTTCTAGTCCATTGATATCCCATGCTATACACTTCAATTAGTTTTCATAGCAAAGATAGATTTCCCTGCCTGCCGGTAGGCAGGTCTGTCTCCTATCGTCAACTCGAAATGACATAGGTTGGGCTATAGAATAGGTTTTGAGTAATGTAGTGCGCGTCAACTAAAATACTGCAAATAATCTACGAGCGCCCAAACAATTAATGTCGGAAATCCTTGCACAACAAAGATGTGTTTCGAAACCGACACTGCGCGATTAATGCAACACCTATATTAACTATGATTTCCATAAGAGTTGTTTGTTTGAAGATAAAAAAATGGCCCGCCGAAGCGAGCCATTATTTAATAAAAATAACCCTAGGTTTTATTTTGATCGTTTGATAAGCTTTTGAACAGCTTTGCCTTGGGTGGTTTCAACTTCTACAAAGTAAACACCATCGTTGTGTTTGCTTAAATCAATTTCTGCATCTTCGCTGTCTAAATCCAACAGTTGCAATAACACATTACCGATTAAGTCATACACTCGAATGTTTCTGATTTCCATTTCATGTAGACTAAGTTGATAGTTGCCTGTAGATGGATTAGGATAAACAGATAATGCATTTTTTACTTGAATATTAATAGTTCCGGTCGTTTTCTCTACAATTTCATTTTCTACGGTATTGGTTACGATTGCTGGATTAAAATCGAAATAGATGGCTGCCGTATTTTCTATTACTGTGCCTATCGGCA
>JAFMKE010000179.1 GCA_017853115.1 Verrucomicrobiota bacterium | reverse complement strand
GGAACACCCTGAGCAACACATTGATCAATAATATTTCCCGAAACCTCAGCCAAACGATATACATTTGCCTCCCTACTTCGATAATCTCCGCCTTTCACCGTATCATAAAACAAGCGATAAACAGAATCCCCATCACCTTGATAGTTCTTGGCGGCATTAATACCACCCTGAGCTGCAATCGAGTGTGCACGTCTTGGACTATCTTGAAAACAGAAGGTCTTCACATTGTAGCCCAACTCAGCCAAAGTCGCCGATGCCGAAGATCCAGCTAAACCCGTTCCAACAACAATAACATCAATAAGCCTTTTATTCGCTGGATTCACAAGATCAATCTTACCCTTGTGATTTCCCCACTTTTCACTCATTTTACCTTCAGGTATCCTGGAATTTAATACAGACATAATTTATATTGATTTTAGTGGATTATAAAGTGATAAATAGCGATTAATGCAAATCCTGCCGGAATTACTACACTGTAAAAGAATCCCAACTTCTTAATAGCCGGTGTATATTTTGGATGATTCGCTCCTACAGACTGGAATGCAGATTCAAAACCGTGATTGGTATGCAAACCTAGAAAAACAAAGGCCGCAACATATAGAATTACTCGAACAACACTTTGAAACTTTTCAACTAACTCTTCATAATATCGGAACTCACCCGCTTGATTCAATCCTGACATATCACCCTGAACATACTTCACAAGCATCTCATGCACCCAAAAATCATATAAGTGCAAACCTAAAAATAATAGAATGGCAATACCAGAATAAATCATATTCTTACTTACTTTTTTGCCTCCTGAAGTACTTGAAGAATAATACTTCACTGGACGAGCTTGGTTGTTTTGATACTCCAGAATAAAAGCCATAACAAAGTGAAAAACAATACCAAACATCAAAACTGGTTGAAGTAATGCTTGAACTATAAAGTTGGTGCCCATAAAATGGGAAACTTCATTGAAAGCATCTGGACTAATGACTGAAAGTATGTTTATCGAAAAATGCTGAAGCAGAAAAATCATCAAGAAAAAACCTGATAAAGCCATGAGAAATTTTCGGGTAATCGTGGTCAACTTTGACATGAATTAAAATTTTAAACAAAGGTAACTAATGAATGATTACTAATCAAGATTGATAAAGGCAAAATTCCATTTAAACAACATTTAAAATGGTATAATCTGCTATACCGACTGACTTACAAAAAACAATAGGAAGGATAAAATGTTTAGACTGAAATATGCAATAGAACATCGCTTAAGCTATCTACGCGAACGAGGCCAGTTTCCTCAGGAATATCTTTATCCGTAACAAAAAAACACTCCATACCCAAGGTTAGGCCAAAGCGCATATCACTTAGCTTGTCACCAACCATAATGGATTTTGTAAAATCTATTTCAGGAAAATCACGTTTCGCCCACATGGCCATTCCAATCTCTGGCTTACGGCATGGCGATTCATCCTCTTCTAGGTCGGGGCAATAATAAATTCGATCAATTCGTCCACCCTCTTCTTTCACGACCTCAACCAGTTTATTGTGAATCTCGTGCAGCTCGTCTTTGGTCATTAACTCCTTACCAACTCCCTGCTGATTAGTTACTACCACAATACGACCAAGCATCATTCCGAAATAACGCAATGCTCGATGCACATCGGGTAAAAACTCAAACTCATCCCAGGATGTAACATACCCATCCTCTATATTCTTATTAATAACACCATCTCTATCTAAAAATAGCGTCCATGTCTCATCAACGTGTATCGTTTTACTCATCAAAAAGTTCTTTTTCAATTAACTCACAAATAATATGTCCAAGCATTAACTGGCATTCCTGTATCCTCGGAGTATCTGTGCTTGGTACTTTAATTACTACATCTACTATTTTGTCTAATTCAGATGGCTTCTGACCGGTAAAAGCGACAACTTTAAGCCCCCTATTTTTAGCTTCAATAGCTGCATGAATAATATTTTGAGATGCCCCTGAGGTGGTCAATAACCAAAGCATGTCGTTTTGCCGACCTTTTGCTTGAACCAAGCGGGCAAACAGCTTGTCATATCCAAAATCATTCGCAATAGCCGTCAAGGCCGCCTCATTCACATTCAAGGCTTCGACAGGCAATGCTTGTCTGTCCAAATAGAAACGCCCGGAGAATTCTGCAGCCAAATGCAAAGCATCCGCAGCACTTCCTCCATTTCCACAAATTAGGACTTGGCTGCCAAGTTTCAAGGCATCTCTCAATAGAATGATTAAATCATCAACTTGTGCTATCAAGCTTTGATCTTCAAATATCAATTGCTTGACTGACATACTCGCTTTAATTCTATCTTTTATCGTTTCACTTCTCATATGTCCTATTTATTTTTCTCTCCGTAATAATTTTTCACAAAGCCCTTCGCTTCTTTTCTACCCAATAACTTCTGCAACACAGCATATAGTAAACCTGCACCGTATGCAAAAACCTGTATATTCAGCGTACACAAGGCAAATAAAGCAACTTTTATCTGTTTATACTGACTGAATGCCTGAAAAAACGCCACCACGCTAACCAGCATATGCCCCAAAAGCACCAGTTTAAAAAGCAAATGAAGGAATGGCGTTAAGCTGGAAAGAATTAGTAAGATAAGATATGCAAGTAATATCGTTGAAGGTAAAAAATGAATGGGTTTAAGCAACTCAGGATGTGTTGTCCCTAGATTTATTCTTGCCACACCCCAGTTGAATATTTGCTTAAAGAACTTTTCTAAGCTTGTACGTCTTTTGTGATAAACAAAGGCCTCTGGAATCAGCCCTACTTTAAATCCAGCCTGATAAATTCTGGCTGAGTAATCCATGTCTTGACCATGCCTCAACTTATTCATCCCACCTATCTTCTCATAAACTTCTCGAGAGATACCCATATTAAAACTTCTCGGATAAAATTTGCCTACATGATTCTTTGATCCTCTCGTACCTCCTGTACCCAAGAAAGAGGTCATGCTGTAATTAATGGCCTTTATTAAAGGAGAAAATGAATCATGCGCAGCATCTGGCCCACCAAAGGCATCCCATGCATTTTGGACAAGATGTTTATCGATTTCCTCCAACCACTCAGGCGGAAACATACAATCAGAGTCTACAAAAATAAAATAGTCGCCTTTAGCTTCCTGCATACCATAATTTCGCGCACTTCCAGGCCCTTGATTCTGTTGATAAATCGCCCGAATTTGCAACTCACTTGCTGATTCATAGCTATCAATAAAAGCTTTGAACCCATCTTCAGACCCATCATCAACAAAGAGAATCTCAAAGGATTCTCGCG
>JAFMKE010000041.1 GCA_017853115.1 Verrucomicrobiota bacterium | reverse complement strand
CCATGGCCCACCCAAGCGGTAATGAGTCAAATATATACTCAAAAATTATGGGGTGAGGGTAGGGGTAATTTTTATTCAGGAGATGGCTCTCATGACGAGCATTTGGTAAATCCCTATATAGAAGTCGTTTCTAATTTTCTGCAGTCTTTCGAGCTTCCTTTGATTGTTTGTGATTTAGGTTGTGGTGACTTCAATGTAGGCAAACAATTAGTGCCATTTTGCAAGGGATATAAGGCGGTGGATATTGTCCCTGAACTGATTGATTTCAATCGCCAAATTTTCACTCAAGACAATCTAGAATTCTTTTGTCTCGATATAAGCTCAGCTACTTTGCCTGCGGCTGATTGTATTATTTTAAGACAAGTTTTACAACATCTTTCAAATGATGAGATTTCGAATATACTGGACAAATTAACGGAATATAGGTATGTTATTCTAACCGAACATATACCTGATGGTCAATTCCAAGCGAATAAAGATATTATAGCCGGGCAAGGGACTCGGCTAAAACTTCAGAGCGGAGTGGATATTCTTGCCTCTCCTTTTCAATTTACGGTAAAAAGCAATCAATGTTTATTGTCATTATCTCCAGCTACACATGGAGGTCGAATAGTAACCACCCTTTATGAGTTGTAAAGGATGATTAGAACCATTTGAACAAAAAAAAGGAGCCCTGATCAACGCTCAGGGCTCCTTTTAACTATAGATAAGTAAAACTTACTTGTCTTCTTCAACTTCTTCGAATTCTACATCCTCAGCTGTTTCGCCTCCTTCACTAGCTCCCTCACCTGCAGGGGCTCCGGCTTCTGCATTGCCTTCAGCTCCAGCAGCTTGTTGAGCGTTGTAGATGTCTTGACTAGCTGCTTGGAAAACGGTGTTTAATTTTTCCATTGCTGCATCAATGCCAGTGGTATCTTTTGCTTCGTGTGCTTTTTTCAATTCACCCAAAGCTTCTTCGATTGGCGCTTTTTTATCAGCCGGAATTTTGTCGCCATATTCCTTCAACTGTTTCTCCGTTTGAAAGATTAAGCTATCTGCCTGATTTAGCTTTTCGATTTCTTCTTTCGCTTGTTTGTCAGCATCTTCATTCGCTTTTGCTTCAGCCTTCATCTTATCGATTTCTTCCTGGCTTAATCCAGTTGAGGCCTCAATTCGAATGCTCTGCTCTTTGCCAGTTCCTTTATCTTTTGCACTAACACTTAAGATACCGTTGCTGTCAATGTCGAAGGTAACTTCGATTTGAGGAACTCCTCGCATCGCAGGTGGTATGTCGCCTAAGTGGAAACGTCCAATTGTTCGGTTGTCTTTCGCCATAGAACGCTCACCTTGTAGTACATGAATCTCAACGCTTGGTTGATTATCCACTGCAGTGGTGAATACTTGAGATTTCTTCGTTGGAATCGTAGCGTTCGATTCGATTAGTTTAGTGAAAACACCACCCATAGTTTCTAAACCTAATGATAGAGGTGTTACGTCAACTAATACGATGTCGTCATCCACATCTCCACTTAAGATACCTCCTTGGATAGCTGCTCCTAAGGCTACTACCTCATCCGGATTAACGCCTTTTGATGGTTTTTTTCCAAAGAAGGATTCAACCGTTTCTTGAATCTTCGGGATTCTAGTTGAACCACCAACCAGGATTACTTCATCAATATCACCTTTGGCATATCCCGCATCTTTCAAGGCCGCTTCCATTGGCTTTAATGTTCTTAATACCAAGCTGTCGCTTAACTGTTCAAATTTAGCACGCGATAGTTTTTTAACTAAGTGCTTTGGAACGCCATCAATAGCGGTTACATACGGTAGATTGATTTCAGTTTCAGAAGAACTTGATAATTCGATTTTCGCTTTTTCAGCTGCTTCTTTTAAACGCTGAAGTGCCATAGGATCTTTTTTCAAGTCTACATTTTCGTCTTTCATAAACTCATCAGCCAACCAGTCGATGATTACGTTGTCAAAATCGTCACCACCAAGGTTAACATCCCCATTGGTCGATTTAACTTCAAAAACACCATCACCTAATTCAAGGATTGAAACGTCAAACGTACCTCCACCTAAATCATATACAGCAATTTTTAAATCTTGATTTTTCTTATCCAAACCGTAAGCTAAGGCTGCGGCAGTTGGTTCGTTAATGATTCGACGTACAGTTAATCCCGCAATTTCACCGGCTTCTTTTGTAGCTTGGCGCTCTGAATCGTTGAAGTAGGCTGGAACCGTAATTACGGCTTCAGTAATGTCAGAACCAATGTAATCTTCAGCAGTCTTTTTCATCTTTTGCAAAATCATTGCTGAAATTTCCTGCGGAGTGTATAAACGGTCATCGATTTTTACGCGAATCGTATCGTTGTCACCTTTAGCTAATTCATACGCTACACGGTCTGTTGACGGCGATTCACTGTAACGCTTACCCATAAATCTTTTAACAGAAGCAACTGTTCTTGTTGGATTGGTTACTGCTTGTCTTTTTGCTGGATCACCAATCTTACGCTCACCATTATCCATAAAGGCAACAACCGACGGCGTAGTTCTTCTTCCTTCGTCATTTTGAATCACTACCGGGTCGCTTCCTTCCATTACGGCAACACATGAGTTTGTAGTACCCAAGTCTATTCCTATAATTTTACCCATTGTATATATTTTTAATTTTTAATTATTGTTACAGCTCTTCCCTTTCAATATCCGTTCCAAGGCCGCACATCGGCTGTTTTGGTGAAATTTTGTCATTTTTAGTTAATTAGCCCTGTCAAATTGTGTCATTTAGGCATATTGTTTTGACAAAAAGGAAAGCTTATCTTTGAAAGACAATTCGTTGATCCTTAAAAAATACAGGATGTCAGTACATAAAAATGTTAAAAGAGTAACTACGCATACCTTGCAAGAAATGAAGGATGCCAATGAAAAAATTTCCATGCTGACGAGCTATGATTATTCTTTAGCTAAAATTGTAGATGCGGCAGGTATTGACATTATACTCGTGGGAGATAGTGCCAGTAATGTGATGGCAGGACACGAAACTACTTTGCCCATTACGCTGGATCAAATGATTTATCATGGTTCCTCGGTGGTTCGCGCAATTCAGCGCTGTCTTGTAGTGGTCGATTTACCATTCGGATCGTACCAAGGAAATAGTCGTGCTGCATTGGATGCCAGTATTCGTATCATGAAAGAAAGCGGTGCACATGCTGTAAAATTGGAAGGCGGAGCTGAAATCAAAGATTCGATTACAAGGATTTTAACCGCGGGAATTCCAGTAATGGGACACCTGGGATTAACACCACAAAGTATATATAAATTTGGGACCTACACAGTTCGTGCTAAGGAAGAGGCGGAAGCTGCTAAACTTTTAGAGGATGCTAAAATGCTAGAGGAAATAGGTTGTTTTGCCATTGTTTTGGAGAAGATTCCAGCTCAATTGGCTAAGCGTGTCGCTGATTCGGTAACTATACCTGTTATTGGTATTGGTGCAGGTGCTGATGTTGATGGCCAGGTATTGGTACTGCATGATATGTTGGGCATCACCTCCGAATTTAGTCCTCGCTTCTTAAGAAGATATGCCAATCTTTATGATGAAATCAAAGGTGCCGTTGCGCAATACATTGACGATGTAAGGCGTGTTGACTTCCCTAATGATAAGGAACAATATTAGCGAAGGTGCGTCATAAAATTCCTCTCTAGTGGTGGCACGACTTGGAGTCGTGCCACCACTAGGCAAGTTCGGCAGTCGTTTCCATAATACCAAGTACAATGATTCCTTGCTAACTTTGACTTAGTATATCAATGGATTATGTAGTGCTATACTGCTATTTGAATATTGCGTAATTTTGCAGCCCGATGGAAAGACTGATTGGTAGATATGGGAAGTTTGGCGCTGCAAAGACTTTTTTAATTTTTGCTGGTGTCCACGGCAATGAAAAGCTCGGCATTCAGGCCTTACAGGAGCTTTTTGATGAGTTTGAGGAAAGAAAGGTCGATTTTGAAGGAACTATTCTGGGAATTGCCTGCAATCTGCCTGCATTACAACAAGAAGTGCGATTTATCCATAAGGATTTGAATAGACAATGGTATTTATCGAAAATTAGAAAGCTTGGCGCTTTGCCATACGGCATGCTTAATTCTTCCGAAGACATTGAACAAAAACATATTCTTGATCTTGTTTTGGATATCGTACATGACAAAGGGAAAGAACTCATGCTGATTGATTTACATACTACTTCAGCCAAAGGTGGTTGTTTCAGTATTACAAATAATCATCCCAGGAGTCGAGAACTCGCTCTTCAGATACCTGTGCCAGTAATCAATGGAATGGTTGGTAAGATAAAAGGAACAACGCTCGAGTATTTTGATGAACTAGGTCTACCAGCTATTGCTTATGAAGCAGGGCAACATACAGAGCAAGAAGCTGTTCAACGGATGAAAGCAGGTTTGGTATCTATTTTTACCAATACTTCTTGCTTGGGAAGTAAAGAACTTTTGCCTTATCAGCATGTGCTGGATAAAATGAAAAAAGATTTTCAACATTTGCCCAAAGATGTTCACGTTACTCATTTACAAGATATTACTGAGGAGGATGAGTTTGTCATGCGGCCCGGTTATATTAATTTTCAGCCGGTGAAAGAAGGAGAACACCTAGCTGATGACAAATACGGGCCAATTTATTGTCCCAGTGACGGCTTGATTTTAATGCCTTTGTATCAGAAAAAGGGGAATGATGGATTTTTTATCGTGAAGAAAGTTGATTAGTTTTCTTTTTGGGTAAAATCTAGGCTCAATGAGTTAACACAGTAACGCTGCCCTGTTGGCCCGTCGTTAAATACATGTCCTAAATGGCTTTCACATTTTTTGCATAAAATTTCTGTTCGTTCGCGATTATTACTGAGGTCCTTTTTCAACAAAATTCGATCATTATCGATCGGTGTGTGAAAACTAGGCCATCCGCAACCCGCATCATATTTGCCATCTGAATTAAACAACTCATTGCCACACGCGCCGCAGTGATATACCCCTTCTTCAAAATGTAGGTTGTATTTTCCAGTGAATGGCGCTTCAGTGGCTTTCTCTCGAAGTACTTTGTATTGAGAAGGGCTAAGCTTGTTTTTGAAATCTTCTTCGCGCATAGTAGTTATCTGATGATAATTTTTTCAATAAGATTAAAGTTGTCTGCATCTAATCGCACAAAATATAAACCGGATGGAAGACTGGGTAAGTGTATGTGTGCATTTTCACTTTTTCCTGCGACAATTATTTTTCCTTCTAGCGAAATGATTCGAAAAGAGATTTCGCTTAGGCTACTTAAACCAATAATTTGTAGCATATCACTCGTCGGATTAGGTGAAAGAGTCAGCTGTTCCTTAGCGATATAGGAATTGTTCGAACCGATATCCACGTTTATCGTTTTCGTGCTTGTATCTGAACAGCTTTCTTGGGAATTTGTTATTAACTGAACGTCGTATACTCCGGGTAGAACATAGGTGTGCGAAGGGCTGGGAAGTGCGGAACTGGTGCCATCGCCAAAGTTCCAATTATAGAAAAAAGCATTGAAACTTTGTTCTTGAAATTCGTATTGCAGGCCGTTGGATTCGTATGTGAAGTCAGCTTGGCTGCAAAAATTAATGGTATATGATTCAGTCAAGGTGTCATTGCAAAAATCGTTTGTAGCTATCAAACTTATATTATAAACACCTTCTTGTTCAAACGCAAGATCGACGCTTGTACTATTTACCACACTACCGTCCTCTAAAATCCAAAAATATGAAGTAGCAAAGTTCGAATTATCTTCAAAAACAACCAGGCTGTCGTTTTGAGTTACATTGATTACTGCATATGGACATAGGGTAGATGTGAGAGCGGAGTCACTGGAATTGCTGCAATAATCATCTGTTATTGAAAGGGTAACTACAAATACTCCGGTATCGGTGTACTGATGATTAACTGGATTACCAGTGCCCCAATTCCCGTCACCAAAGTCCCATTCATAGGTATTTGCTGTAACTGAGCTTGTAAATTCAAATAAACCATCAAAGCTGGTATAATCATAAACTGCCGAAGGAGGAGTATTTACTTGGACAGTATAATTAGCGGATTTGGTAATCTCTCTTTTATCGAGTTCATGCACTTCAATTAATTGATTACCAATATTTGGCCATACGATATCCACCCAATTACTATCTTGTTGAATAATAGCTCCACCAATGACATTCCAGCAATATTGGCTTTCTTCATTGTAAGGAACAAGATAACGGGCGGTATCATTCAAACAAACTGTATTGTCGCCTGAAATAGCGATGGAGTCGCCGTACATAATCTCGTATACAAATTGGCTGCCTTGTCTGATAATAGTATCAGTAACCCATGTCTGTAGCTGTAAGAGTTGGGGTTCATGTCCTAAGCCTTGTAAGGGGAATAATCTATTTTTAATACCTTGATTATCCAGTCGTTGATGAATTAGTAAGCTGCCTTGCACTGTAGGAAAAATGGGTAATGAAAACGGACTACCTTGTGTATAGGGGACGATGTTGTCTGCTGTTCCGTGAAAAGAAATCACAGGCACATTGTCTGCGGGATCAGTATTTATGTCGATATACGAAGTATCCAAAACAGCACCCCAGTTGTTAATAATGCCATGCACTCGCACTTCTTCATTGTTGAAATTGTTATTCCCGGAACAATCGATACAACCCAAATCAGCTGGTTCCAAAGGAATCCCAAAGGTGGATGGTATATCTGATCTATCGCTTTCATTCATGTAGGTATTTACAAATGCGGCAAAACAGCCAGCACTTGTTCCGGTAAGAAAAATGGCTGAGGTATCAATGCCATATGTATCGGCATTATCAACAAGGAAGCGCAATGCAGCTCTAAGGTCCTGAGTTGCACGATAAACCGCCCTTTCAGCACTCTGACTATCAAGCGGGTTGAACCCGAGTCGATAATCTATGGTAGCAAAAACGAAACCTCTTTTGGCATACATTTCAGCCATTTGTGGTATAACGGGTTCCGTTCGCCAACCAATTAAAAATCCTCCACCAAACTGATGAAGAATTAACGGACGTTTTTCTAGGGTGTCACCCACGGGTTCAATTATATCGAGATATAAATCTTGATTGGAGATGATTCCGTATGGATCAGCCTCACCAAACTTAATGCCCGTAGTGCTTTGTGTAGAGCTGAACACTTCCGAGTAATATCGTGTAGATTGGCAATTGTTTTGAGCGAAAGCCCAATACAAACTAGTTGAAAATAACACGAATAGCGATTGTCGAATCATCGAAAAGTAAAGATAGTAAAGAATAGATTTATGAAGTTATTTTAATAAAAAGTTTGTTTTATGTTAAGAAATTGTTACCTTTAGTTTAAATACGAGTTAAGATGAAGAAGATTATGACAATTTTTGCCGTGGTAATGACATTGAATATCGCATGGGCACAACTGGAAATTGAGGGTGTAAACAAAGAAACTGTTCTCGAATCAATAGACAAAAATACTGACCTTGCTATGGTTTATCTTGATGGTAACTTAGTGGAAAAAGGAGTATTAGTTAATGGAAAACGTGAAGGAGTTTGGCAGTCATTTAACAGCGATGGAACGATTGCAACTGAAGCCTCTTTTTCCAAAGGCCTAAAAAATGGAGTTTGGAATATTTATGAAGATGAAGATTTGAAATATGTATTGCACTACCAAAATGGTTCTCGGGTGAAAGCTAATATTCTCGCTATCGTCGACTAGCAGTAAACTACAAGATTTTATAAAAGGTCTTCTGAGCAATCGGGGGACCTTTTTTATTGATATAATCTTCATAGAAGTTTGCAAATTTTTTAGCATTATCTATATTGATCCAATATACGCCTGCATCGAGGAACTTCTCCCATATTTTTGATTTCGCTGGCATGGCATAGAATCGGAGAGGCGATTGGCATTCGATCGATAGCTTCACTAGGTCTTTAAGTATTTGTTCATCTTTGACCGGCATTTCTCCTTTCCCTCGCCAAGAGAAGACACTACCATAGCTTGAACTTCCTCGAGCCACTAGGTCAGGAGGGAAATCCTTGTTACATTCATGAATTCCTCCATCCAAGAAAACAAACACACTATCTAAGTGGCTGATTGCTGAATAAGTAAATCTCTTGCCGGAAATGACCAGCTGTAGCGGAGCTTCTTTGACTTGTCCATCATATTGGTAGGTGAAATATTGTTTATGTGTTTCTATAGCTTCCATTAATAATGGTAAGCAAAGCTTGCCATCATTTTTAAAATCGATCATCAAGACTAGTGGTTGACCGGTATATATCCATTCTTCATCTTCAAGATAGGCAAACAAAGGATTGAGGTACAACTCGTTGATAGTTTTTTTCTTATTTAATCCCACGCCGACATGCGCAACTTTTAACTCTCCCTTGTGGGCAAATACATCAATTTCAATACTCGCACATCCGTACTTCAGTGCACCCCATAAGGGTTTAGCTTTAAGGTAATCGTTATGGCTGTGGGCGTGAGGTATCATTTCATGCGCTACTTCCTGACTGAATAGTTTATTTGTCCGAGACAAGAAAGTTAGAAGCAAGGCTGGTACTAATAAAAATGCCCCGATATTTTCGAGGCATTTGAGCATGTTTGAGTAATTCTTATTTTTCATGTATTAACACATCCACTCTACGATTTATATTGAATCTTGGAGAATTTATTTCCGACTTTCCTTTTGAAAGTGTTTCTATTCGATTGGGATCAATACCGTAGTTTTCTACTAAGTAGTCTTTAACTGCATCTGCTCTTCTTTGACCTAATTCCATGTTGTAGTCATCTGAGCCTCTTTCATCACAATGGCCTGTAAGCAGGAAGTTCACGTCTTCTAAGCGAAGCATGTCTTTCGCAATCATAAACAACTCTTCTTCGTAATCACGTTTAATATGTATTTGATCGGTATCAAAGAAAATCGACGGTAAGCTTAAACCCCTTGAATTTCCTGAACCAACTTTACCATCAATAGATACACCTTGGAAATTTACGAAAGCATCCTTTTTGGTATTTTCCTCTAAATCTTTGTGATTAGGTACGCCATCCATATCATCGTCTAATGAAATACCAAATTCATCCACTTCGGCATTTTTATCACTGAAAGGCTCTAAATCTTTTTGGTCTGGCACACCATCATTATCTGAATCCAATGCTTTTCCACTACCATCCACTACCATACCTGGCTCTGTCTCTGTATCGGTATCGAAATAATCGGAAACTCCATCTTCATCTTCATCCGTGGTAAGCTTTTTCAATTTTCTTTCCATATCGTCTAATCGCGCCAATTCATCGTACACTTTACTTACCGGCTGGATCCATTCAATATGGTCTTTGGACTGCTTCTTACCGCCTAATTTAAATTCTAAGGTCATATTCAAATTGGTATATAAGTCATTTTTTATGCGTCCAGGGTGATTGTACACAAAGCCATCCAATTTATCCGTAAACACATAATTAATTACATATTCAAATCCAAGGTCAGTTGATTTACCCAAATTGAATTTTGCACCAAATCCCATAGGAACCGTAATCTCGAAGGTTTTATCTAGCTTAAAATCTATATTAGCTAAATCAACTGGCGCACGATTTTCAAGGAACATCACATGTGGGTCAAACCAAGAGCCACCAAGACCAGTAAACATGAACATCGAGAATTTTCGCGGTTTTTGTGACTTACCAGCAGCTTTAGATTTGATATATCTATTCGTTCCAAAAACTGTATTGCTGATATTCCAGTAAAAGTTTAATGATGAACTAATCACATTGTTTCTAAAATATACTCCTTCTGTCAGGCCTGCATTTTCGAGGTATTCTCTATCTTCTTTATGCACTACTAGGGAGTCGAATGCCCCTTGCAAAACATTGTATGAACCTCGGAATTGAACACCAAATGCTGCATCGAACATTTTGGTTACTTTGATTCCTCCACTCCATTGATTTTCATTAACAGGGTCCAAGGTGCCAAACCAGTCTTTGTAGCGAATATCGGTTAAAGGATGAGCCAGTCCTCCGTACAAGCCAACACTCCATGTCCTGTATGGTTTAACATCAATGGACGATCGACTTCTTGAAGAGCTACCACTACTTGCATTTGAGGAAGAGGCGCTAACACTGCTTGTTTTAATAGCTTGCTGGGCAACAGACGGTTTTACTTCTTCTTTAACTTCTTTTTCTGATTTAGTTTTATCAGTTTGGACTACTTTTGCACTTTTAACTTTCTCCTCTTTTATAGCAGCTTCTTTCGCTTTCTTTTCCTTCGCCACTTTTTCTTCTTGGATTTCCGTAGTCTCATTGGAAGAGCTTCCTCCATTTAGCAATTTATTTATTTCTTCTTGAGTTTGAGCGGATACAGAGTTCACTAAAATAATACTCAAAAATGCTGTAAAAATAGTTTTGACCTTCATTGTTCTTTCGCTTAATTTTGGTAGGTAAAAGTAAGTAAATACTGCATAGTTTTACATATAATTTATCTTTTTATCGAAAGAGGTGCTTAGTATTTCTATCAAATAGTGAAAATCTTCCTTACGCTCGACAAAATCCAACTGTGCTGAATCAACGATTACCACTTTGGATTTATGCTGTTGCTTAAAGAAATCCATGTATGTTTCGTTTAAGCTATCCAAGTATTCTTTACTAATATCTGATTCATAGCTTCTTCCTCGCTTTTGTATATTCGAAAGTAATACCTCTGCTGGTTTGTGCAAGTAAAGGATGATATCTGGAGATTTAATATTGGGGTAGATAATATGAAAGAGCATCTTATACAATTGCAATTCATCATCTTTTAAGGTAATATTTGCGAATACGAGGGATTTAAAAAAAGCATAATCGCTCACTACCTTATCACCAAATAAGTTAATTTCTTCAATAAGTTTTTTTTGCTGCTGGTAGCGTTCAGCCATAAAAAATAACTCCAGAGAAAATGCGTGCTTTTCAGGGTCTTTATAAAAGTTTTGTAGGTACGGATTGTCCTCAAAATTTTCGAATACACTGTTGCATGCATAATGATCTGCTAACATTTTACTAAGTGTGGTTTTGCCTGCACCAATACAGCCTTCTATAGTTATAAAGTTATACACTCAGTAAGGATATTTATTTACGTTTAAATTGTCTGTGCATTCCTCGAGCAAAGTTGCGATACTTTTTTGCAGAACAGGATGTATAAAATTCGGATCAATATCATTTAATGGTATTAAGGTGAATTTTCTTTCCGCTATTCGTGGATGTGGCACAGTTAAGTTTTCTGCTTCTATGGTCTGATTCTCAAGAAAAAGAACATCGATATCCAGTGTGCGGTCTCCCCATCGTTCAATTCTAGACCGATCTGCCATCTGTTCAATGTTAAGAATTCTTCTTAATATTTCATTCGGCTGAAGTGTTGTTTCTACTTCAACCACCTGATTGAGAAATGGATGATTTGCTCGATCTCCCCAAGCCTCACTTTCATATCTGTCACTCCGACTTACGATCGAACCTAAACTCTTTTCTAGGTGACTCATGGCAAAATCTAGATAGGCGTTTCTATTGCCCATGTTTCCTCCGATAAGTAAAGTGGCTCGCATGATTAATCGAATAAATTTGTACTTTTGTTTTCGCACGTAAACATAAGAAAATATGAATTTTTTTAAGCAAGTTTTAGCCACAATCGTCGGGCTAACTATTTTTCAGGTTATCAGTCTCATCATGGTTTTTGTTTTTATTGGTGCTCTGGTTGCCTCTTTAGACGAAATAGATACAGCTGGCTCGGCAACAACGACAATAGATTCCAATTCTTTGCTCGTGGTTAAATTGAACTATGACATTCAAGAGAGGGATGGATTTGCAGCATTTGATTGGAGTAATATGGAGTCATTTGCCAAAGAAAAAGCGGGATTACAAAGTTTGCTCGAAGCCATTGCATTCGCTAAAACAGATGATAGAATTCGCGGTATTTTTATGGATTTATCTATAATGCCAAATGGCTATGCTACTATCGATGCGCTGCGTTTGGCTCTGAAAGACTTTAAATCGAGT
Source organism: Verrucomicrobiota bacterium (assembly GCA_017853115.1). GTDB lineage: Bacteria > Bacteroidota > Bacteroidia > Chitinophagales > UBA8649 > JAFMKE01. The sequence continues at coordinate 2,589 of JAFMKE010000041.1, read as the reverse complement.
GGGAAGTTTATTCTTGCTTATGGGGAAACGATTGATCAAAAATCATATTATTTGGCTTCTGTTGCCGATAAATTCTATGCAAATCCTGAAGGTTATTTGCAGCTTTCTGGAATCGGCTCGCAATTGACTTTTTTCCGCGGATTATTGGAGGATAAACTGGATGCTGAAGTACAGGTTTTTAAAGTGGGTAATTACAAGAGTGCCGTGGAGCCTTTCATTCAAGATAGCATGAGCACTGCAAACAGAGAGCAAACGGCTTTTCTACTGGAAGGTGTTAAAGAAGACTTCTTAAACCACATAGCTGAAGAACGTGGAATGAGTCCTGAGGCATTTAATCAGATATTAAATGATTTAAGTGCCTTGGAGCCGAAATCGGCAGTTGAATTGGGATTGCTCGATGATGTGAAGTATTTCGATGAGGTGCTTGATGAACTGAAAGATTTGATGGAAATTGATCAAAGTGAGGATATTGAAAGTTTAACTATCAACGACTATGCAATGGCTACAGCCGAAACCGCGAAATCGGCAAATAAGATAGCGGTAATTTACGCTGAGGGAAATATTGTTGATGGAGAGGGTGATGACACCTCCATAGGTGGTGAGCGATTCGCTAAAGAAATTCGCAAGTTGAGAAATGATGACGATATCGATGCGATTGTTTTGAGAGTTAATTCTCCAGGAGGATCGGCATTGGCTTCCGAGGTAATGTGGAGAGAGTTAGATTTAGCGAAGGCAGTAAAGCCTGTTGTTGTTTCGATGGGCGAGTTAGCTGCATCAGGTGGATATTACATTGCTTGTAATGCGGATAAAATATTCGCGGAGGAAAATACGATTACCGGATCAATTGGTGTATTCGCTATGATTCCCAATATGCAAAGTTTCATGAATAATAAGTTGGGTGTCACCTTTGATGAAGTGAACCTAAACGATCATGCCACGATGAATGGAATTACTGGACCTTTCACAGATTATGAGGCTCAGGTTATCCAGCGAAGTGTGGACAATATTTACGAAACCTTCACAACCCGTGTATCGGAGGGAAGAGGAATGAGTATGGAGTCAGTGCTAGAAGTTGCTGGAGGACGTGTGTGGACGGGCGAGCAGGCCCTAGAAAGAGGTCTGGTGGATGAAATTGGAAATTTATCGGATGCTATCGCTTATGCTGCTTCTTTAGCTAATCTTGACGATTATCGCTTGAAGGAATATCCAGAAATGAAATCACCATTCGAACAATTGTTTAGTGAGTTTGGTCTCGAAGCCAGACAGGCATCTTTAAAAGAAGCTTTGGGTCCAGTATATCCATACTATGAAGAATTGCAGCAAATTACATTGATGAATGGACGAGTACAAGCGCGACTTCCAATGTTGATTGAGATATATTAGATATTGATTTACTACTTGGATTTCTATTCATTTTTTTAATTGCGTTTAAGCAAAATATCTCCTATCTTGCTTCGTAAAACCTAAAACCAGCTACATGAAAATTAAGCTTTACTTCATTCTTCCGTTTTTTTGTCTTTTCACAGGGCTCGTTCAGGCCCAGGGCGAATCAGTGATTGGCACTTGGATCTTGGACGAAATAATTTTAGAAGATTTTATTGATGAAGACCTTGTTTTTACCAAGGAAGAGTCATTCTTTGGTTATTACTTGAATCCTAATGAGTCCCTTCGCATAACGGACACGTACATGCCCATTGTCATTGGAGAGGAACAACAGAATTTTACCTACAAAATTCAAGGTTCTCAGCTTGTTTTAAGTCAGTCGAATAATGTTTTGATTCAAACTGACGGGAAAGTGGAACAGAAGACCACCCAAGGTGAGACCACCTTTAAAATTAAAATTTCCAAAAATAAGTTGGTGATTTCTCGCCGTAATGAGACATTTTTTGAAAGTTATACCTTTCTTAAAAGCAACTAACCCTAACCAAACTGACGTATGAAAAAAATATATTTTGCTCTAATACTTATTCTTGTATCAACCTGGTCATTTGCCCAATTGGTAAACTACGAGGTTGAAATTATTGCAGTAGAGCGCACGAATTACGCTGATTGTACAGCATGTGGATCTCCTGACCCAACATGGATTATTGACTTGAGGGATAATGCCACAACTACGATATCCAATGTGGGTATTCACGTCCCAGGAAATGCCACGGTATTTACACCTGTGAATTTTCCAGTTGCGAACCGTATAAATTCGAGTGCAACTTCTTTTACCTTGGCCTTGGATGCATGGGAAGACAACTGTAACAACGATGTGTTTAATTTTAATAATTACAACTTCTTTACATGTTTTCCGAGTGTATATGGTGATAGCAGAAGATGTACTTCAAATAATGTGGCTACAGTAAATTTTAGAACATTTGCGCCTTGTACTTGGCATTCAGGAGTTTCTTCTTTCTGTGGAGATTATAGATTTACCTATCGATTCCGTTGGTCTTTTAATGCCGCTCCAATAATTGCTACCCAGCCGTCTCCTGCAGACAACAATTTATGTTTGGGCACACCAGTTACTTTTAACGCTTCGACTACTTTGGATGCGAATGGATGGCCAACGGGTTCTAATTATCAATGGCAAGTTTCGTCTGT
>JAFMKE010000178.1 GCA_017853115.1 Verrucomicrobiota bacterium | reverse complement strand
TCAAGCTAAAGGTTTTGATGAATTAAGTACCCGTGAATTGTATGATATCATGCATTTACGGCAAGAAGTTTTTGTAGTTGAACAAGATGCTGCCTATTTGGATGCCGACCGTAAAGATTTTTCTGCTATTCATATTTTTACTTATGAAGGGGAGCAACTGCTCGCATATGCCAGAATACTTCCTCCTGGAATAAGCTATGTTGAGGCTTCCATTGGTCGTGTCGTAACTGCCCAGTCAGTGAGAAGAATGGGATGGGGAAGACCTTTAATGAACAAGTGCTTAACTATACTAGAAAAAGAATGGGGAACATCCACTTGTCGAATTTCAGCCCAGAGCTACCTTGTTCCGTTTTATAAAGAATATGGATTTGAAATATGCAGTGAGGAATACTTAGAGGATGGCCTGCCACATTTTGAAATGATTAGAAAATGAAAGAACGAATAGCACGGCTATTAGCTGAATTTTTCCCTGAAATATCTGAGCAAGCGCTTATTGATGTGATCGCTTCGAATGCTAAGATTAAGGAAATCCCTAAAGGGCAAATTGTTATGGATTATGGTTCAAAAATTCAGTTCATTCCTTTGCTTTTTGAAGGGAAGATTAAAATCTTCAAAGAAGACGAGGAAGGACGCGAATTGTTCCTGTATTACATTCATCCAGGACAAGGTTGCGCGGTATCCTTTTCTTGTTTTGACAAGTTGAGCACAGTTCGTGCGGAAGCTTTGGAGGATACCAAATTTATCGCCATCCCAATGAATCTGATGGAAGATCTTATGCAAAAGTATCCATCTTGGGATCGTTTTGTGCTTCGCGTATATAATCAGCGCTTCGATGATTTACTCGACACCTTGAATGAGTTGGCTTTTCATAAACTCGATGATCGTTTATTGGATTATTTGGAAAAGCAGAGTTTCGCCATTAACTCGAAAGAACTGAATTTAACCCATGCCCAGATTGCCGTTGAAATGAATACCTCAAGAGAGGTTATTTCTCGATTGTTGAAGAAATTAGAAAAGAAGGGGCTTGTTGAATTGGCTAGAAACAAGATCCTAATCAAATAGGGTAACTGTTCTTCTGCAAAATAAAGTGGTTTCAAAGTCTAGGTAACATCTATCACATTGGACACTCAATGCGCCGCTTATCTTTGCTATAGATATGGAGATAATGGGTTATATAGCGTCAGTTTTTGTTGGAGTCTCTCTCGGTTTAATCGGAGGTGGAGGTTCTATACTGGTTGTGCCGATCTTAATTTACTTGTTTCATATTGATGTGGTGATGGCAACAGCCTATTCCTTATTTGTTGTTGGAAGTTCAAGCACTATCGGTGCGTTTACCAACTATAGAAAAGGCCTTGTTGATGTAAAAACGGGAGTTGTTTTCGGCTTGCCGGCTATCGCTAGTGTGTATTTAACGCGCAAGTTTTTACTTCCAGCGATTCCTGAAAAAATTGCTCAGTTTGGCACGTTTGCTTTAGATAAAAACTTAGCGCTTTTGTTATTATTTGCCGTGGTTATGATTGTTGCGGCTGCAGCGATGATCAAAAAGCCTAAGGTGGCAACTGAAGAAGAGAAAGAAACAGAACAAGTTTTTAACTATCCACTAATTTTAGTTGAAGGTGTGTTAGTGGGTGTACTCACTGGCTTGATTGGCGCAGGTGGCGGTTTTATTATTATTCCTGCCTTAGTGCTCTTATCGAAACTACCTATGAAAAAAGCAGTTGGCACTTCCTTGATGATTATTGCTGCAAAATCCTTGTTGGGTTTCTTGGGCGATGTGAGTAATTATTCAATAGATTGGCCGTTTTTGCTGAGTATTGCGGGCTTGGCAGTTGTGGGGATTTTTATAGGCATTCAATTAGCTAACTTTATCCCAGGAAAGAAACTAAAACCTGCATTTGGTTGGTTTGTTTTAGTAATGGGAGTTTACATTATAAGCAAAGAATTATTTTTTAAATAAATAAACTTATCTATCATGAAAATAGAACAAATTTATACGGGATGTTTAGCGCACGGAGCCTATTACATCGAAAGTAATGGAGAAGCAGTAATTATTGATCCATTGAGAGAGGTTGGTCCATACATTGAAAAAGCGGAGGCTGATAATGCGAAAATTAAGTACATTTTAGAAACGCACTTCCATGCAGATTTCGTCTCAGGTCATTTGGATTTAGCGCAGCAAACTGGGGCACCTATCGTTTACGGCCCAACAGCCAAGCCAAATTTTGCGGCACATATCGCTGCAGACAATGAAGTGTTGAATGTAGGTAATATTAAAATTAAAGTATTACATACTCCTGGTCACACTATGGAAAGTTCTTGCTACCTGCTAGAAGATGAGAATGGCAGGGATGTAGCCATCTTTACGGGCGACACCCTATTTATTGGCGATGTTGGTCGACCGGACTTGGCTCAAGAAGTTGTTGAAGATTTGACCCAAGAGAAATTAGCCAGTTACATGTACGATAGCTTGCGCAATAAGATAATGCCGTTGGCCGATGATATTATCGTTTATCCTGCTCATGGGGCTGGATCCGCATGTGGGAAAAATTTAAGTAAGGAGACAAGCGATACATTGGGCAATCAAAAGAAAACAAACTATGCATTGAACCCGGAATTGTCTCGTGAGGAATTTATTACTGAATTGGTTGATGGATTATTGCCACCTCCGGCATATTTTCCTCAGAATGTTTTAATGAATATTCAAGGCTATGATAGTTTGGAAAAAGTAATGGAAAGAGGAACAAAAGCCTTAAAACCAAAAGAGTTTGAAGCGGTAGCTAATGAAACAGGCGCTGTAGTTATTGATACACGATCGCAGGACGATTTCAAAAGAGGCTTTATTCCGAACAGTATCTTCATCGGCATTGATGGAAGTTTTGCTACGTGGGTAGGAACTTTAATTCCGGATGTGAAACAAGAAATTTTAATCGTTGCGGATAAAGGACGAGAAGAGGAAGTGGTAACGCGTTTAGCTCGAGTAGGCTACGACTTTAGTTTAGGTTTCCTCGATGGCGGTATAGACGCATGGTCGGAAGCTGGATTTGAGTTAGACCGATTGGATGGTGTTACGCCGGAAGAATTTGGTAAACGCTTAGCTTCAGGAGACATTAAAGTGTTGGATGTAAGAAAGGAAAGCGAGTACAAGTCTCAACACCTTGATTATTCCCATGTAATTAATATGCCATTAGATTATATCAGTAAGCAAATGGAGAAAGTTCATCGTGACGAGACCTACTATGTGCATTGCGCAGGAGGGTATCGTTCGGTAATTGCTGCTTCTATTTTGAAAGCACGCGGTTTTGACAACTTGATTGATATAGAAAAAGGATTTAAAGGTATTCAAGATGCTGGTCTGAAAACTA
>JAFMKE010000177.1 GCA_017853115.1 Verrucomicrobiota bacterium | reverse complement strand
TATAAATAATATTGATTTTGTCTTGCTTAGCAAAATGCTCCAAAGCCGCATTTCTTCCAATTGGGCCTAGCAACTCATCTTGTCCAAACACTTGAAAGACACTGACAATGAGACCCAGAAAACCTAATCCGTATTTTTTCATACCTACCTTATTCATCATTTAGATCCCCCTCTATCTCATCTGTAATTGAATCCGTTTTCAATTCTTCCAAACGCATACTCACATCCTCTGGCAAATCTTGCTTCAACCATATATCAATTGTACTGCCTACACGAACAGGCTCATTCCCATAATCAGGTAACTGCTTGTAAATCAAAGCACTGGAAGAATCAATTAAACCATCTTCTTCATAAACAGCTGTGCCAAAATTTAAATCAGCATTCATTATAAACTCGGCTTCAGCGAGTGTTTTACCCAACAACAAGGGAACAGCTACTTTGTTTGCTCCTGCCTTCTCACCAACCTCAAGATGAATCTTTGTACCATACGCAGCCCTGTCTCCGCATTGAATTTCATTATCATCAATATACATAGCCAAAATTGGATTCCCCTCCTTAAGTTCCTCTAAAGCTTTGTATTTAATTTCTCCAATGTCAAAGCCCACTTGAGGTAAGCGTTCGAATGCTTCCTCGAGGGTAGCATTCCCCATTAAACAAGGAATGTTTTTCAAAGGTGGAGATCCTGCATTTAACCATAGGTAGACTGTTCGACCTTTTTTTACTTTTGAATCAGGAAGCGGATTTTGCTGAATTACGGCTAAAGGTAAAAAGTCAGGATTAAAAGAAGATGAATCGACAATCGTATAGTTCAACTCTTTGCTCTCTAACACTTCTATAGCCTGTTCCAGTGTCAATTCATTCAAATCATTTAATGTGAGTGATTCACCGTGTAAAGTGTATATACTAAACCATTTAAAAAGCCCAAGTACAAATACAATACTAGCTATTCCAATTAGTGCGATATTTCTCCAAAAGGATTTACTAATCAAGAAGGATAACCATTGAGTCATGGTACAAAAATATATTTATTCCAGGTAAAACGCCTATTCTGTGCTTAAATTGTTTGCTTTCTTCAAGGCGTTCTGTATAATCTTATCAAATAAGGTCTGTAAACTCCAACCATGCGCTTGAGCCTGCTGTGGCAGTATACTGGCAGCAGATAAGCCAGGAATGGTGTTCACTTCTAAGAGGAAAAAAGTGTCATTTTTCAAGAAATAATCGACGCGCACAGCACCAGAAAGCTTTAAATGTCTGAAAATTTGTTTAGTCCAATCATGACAGCGCTTAACTTGCTCATCGCTCAAAGCAGCTGGAGTGACTTCTTTCGACTTACCTAAATATTTTGCTTCATAATCAAAGAATTCATTCTCCGTGGAAATTTCAGTTATTGGAAAACAAATCAGTTCACCTGCATCTTCTATAATTCCACAAGCCAGTTCGCGTCCATCGATAAACTCCTCTACTAAAACTTCATCATCGTAGGTGTAGGCCAAAGCCAAAGCTTCTTCAAATTCACTCGCAGATTTCACCTTACTAACTCCATAACTGGAGCCATTTTTATTCGGTTTAACAAAAACGGGATATGTGAGCTCTCGATTAACATCTTCCAAGCTCTTTTGATTCTTGTGCGTAAATAGAAGCGATTTAGCCATAGGAACATTTAAGTCCCGAAGCAATGCTTTAGTAGTATCCTTATCAAATGTAGTAGCTGAAGCCAGAACCGAACAAGCTGAATAAGGAATGCCCATCAAATCAAGATACCCCTGCAATTTACCATCTTCAGCCGGCGTACCATGGACAGCTAAAAAGGCGACATCTAATTTCTGACCAGTTGACTTGATAGCGCAACTATTCATATCTATTTCACCAATGATTCCTTGATTGTTTTTTACTTGCCATGGCCAGCTCGAGATATCCACAACAAATTTATCATAGACCAAAGTATCTAATGAGTCGAAAACAACTTTTGCACTCTGCAAAGACACTTCTCGTTCGGACGACTTACCGCCTGCAAATATACCAACACAAATTTTTGTCATAATCCAATTTACCCAACGAATATGCTCATTTTTTTGTCAGAATCTAAGCATTCCTACCAACTTATATTACCACTTGTACTCGTGGATTGTATGTTATACTGATCAATTGCAGCTATTTATAAAAAAATATTTAATATCAAATTTGATTGAAAAGGTATTATTTCTTTACATTTACTACTAACTAACTACGAAACCAAAACTATATGAAAGCACTTAATCTACTTTGCACGAGTATAGATGATTTAAAGAATCAGTTTAATAATTTGGCTAAGGATTTCAATCCGAATTTAGCCATTGCTTTCGCGTCCTCTCATTTTGATATTGCAAAGCTACCTGCTTTTTTTCGGGAGCGCCAAATTGAATTGGCAGGATGTACATCGCTCAGCGAAACCTACAATAAAACCATACACAAGAAGCAAGCGAGTATCATGTTGATTGAAATGGATGAATCGGCATTTCAATCGTATGCTGATAAGCACGATGGATTTGATGGATATGCTCAAGGAAAAGAATTGGCTGAAAAAGCCTTGACAGTCTTTGAAAACCCCGCCATACTGCTTCTGGTGAGTGGGGTCAATTTTGATGGTAGCTCAATTGTAAACGGCATCAATAAAATCACCAATGGTAAAATACCGCTATACGGCGCCCTAGCTAGTGATGATTTTCAGTTTGTAGCCACCTACACATTGGGTAGCAAAGGGAATTTTGAAAATGGTATTCAGGCGATAATTTTTGATACAGACAAAGTTCAGGTAAAAGGAGCTTCCTACAGCGGATGGAAAGAAATTGGTGCTACACACACCATAACCAAAGCGACTAAAAATATAGTGTACGAAATTAATGGTAAACCCGCTCTAGATGAGTTTCAGAAATACTTTAATATGCGTACAAATGGAACACTGGAGTCAGAGAAAATAACTGATTTATTGATGCAATTCCCCCTTAAGATTACACGTGAGGATGGAAGAATCCTTGTGCGTTCAATATTGCACTCTAACGAAGAAGACAAATCACTCATTCTTGCAGGAGCGGTAAAGGAAGGAGATGTATTCAAATTTTGTTCAGCACCTGACCTAGAAGTCATGGATAACACCATTAATAGTTTTAAAGAACTTCAACAAGAAATCCCTGATGCAGCTTGCTCCTTTATGATTTCTTGTGGAGCACGTTTAGCCGTTTTTGGCCCACTCTTAGAAAGAGAAATTAACGGGATTTACAACTTATGGGAAAAACCGGTTATTGGTTTCTTTTCTAGTGGCGAAATTGGACCAGTCAGAAATTCCAGAAACTTGTTTGAGTTTCAAAATGTAACGTGTACCGTTCTTACCTTAG
>JAFMKE010000176.1 GCA_017853115.1 Verrucomicrobiota bacterium | reverse complement strand
CCCTTATTTTAGTTTTTGATTACTTCCCAAAGTCCTACCTTTGTATTTCTAAACGGAAGCATAATTATGCAAGAAGCCAAACCTTACCAGCCAAAGAACAGTGTTAGAATTGTCACTGCAGCATCCCTTTTTGATGGCCACGATGCGGCAATTAACATTATGCGTCGTATCATCCAGTCAACGGGTTGTGAAGTCATTCACCTTGGCCACGACCGCAGCGTACACGAAGTTGTCAATACCGCCATACAAGAAGATGCCCAGGCTATCGCGATGACCTCCTATCAGGGCGGACACAACGAGTATTTCAAATACATGTATGATTTACTCAAAGAAAGAAATGCGAGCCACATCAAAATTTTTGGCGGAGGCGGAGGAGTTATTCTTCCTGAAGAGATCAAAACCTTAATGGATTACGGAATAGCTCGAATCTACTCGCCGGACGATGGTCGGGCAATGGGGCTTCAAGGGATGATTAATGACCTTATCGAAAAGAGTGATTTCTCCCCTGCCGACTTCTCACTAGACAAAGATTATATATCTCGGCTTAAAGAGAAAGATGTAAATACTATTGCACGCCTAATATCTATTGCAGAAAACAAGCCATCGCTTTTTGATAAAGAGATTTTACCTGAAATCAATAAAGCAAAAGCTGGTAAGCAATCTACTACTCCAGTATTGGGAATAACAGGTACTGGCGGGGCTGGAAAATCGAGTTTGGTGGATGAACTTGTTCGCAGATTTCTATTGGATTTCCCTGAAAAGAAAATGGCTATAATCTCTGTAGACCCCAGCAAACGAAAGACTGGTGGCGCTTTGTTAGGCGACAGAATACGGATGAATGCGATCAACAATGAACGGGTATATATGCGCTCTTTGGCCACTCGTCAGGCCAACTTGGCTTTATCCAAGCATGTAGATGATGCCGTTAACATCTTAAAAGTAGCTGGATTCGATTTGATTATTTTGGAGACTTCTGGAATCGGCCAAAGTGATACGGAAATTACCGAACATTCCGATACGAGTTTGTATGTGATGACTCCGGAATACGGAGCAGCTTCTCAGTTGGAAAAAATTGACATGCTCGATTTTGCTGACATCATTGCCTTGAATAAATTCGATAAACGTGGGGCATTGGATGCACTGCGTGATGTTAAAAAACAGTACAAACGCAACCATGGCCTTTGGCATGCATCGGACGATGATGTGCCAGTGTTTGGAACCATTGCCTCTCAATTTAACGACCCTGGCACGAACACCTTGTATAAGGCAATCATGGACAAGCTCGTTGAGAAAACAAAAGCTGATTTGCAGTCTACTTTTGAAGTCGCGAATGAAATGTCTGAAAAGATTTTTATTATTCCTCCTAAACGCACCCGCTACTTATCAGAAATTGCAGAAAACAACCGTGGGTACGATGAGTGGGTAAACGAACAATGTGCGGTTGCAAGCAAATTATTTGCTCTTCAAAAAACCATCGACCAACTTCAAGTTGGAGAATTGGTGGATCAACTTCAAAACAAGTTCAAAGAGGTTAAATTAAACCTCGACCCTAAAAACTGGAAACTGATCGAAGAATGGGAAGGTAAAAAAGCGAGATACGTAGCTGATATTTACTCTTTTCAGGTTAGGGATAAAGCCATACAAATCCAGACCAAAACGGAATCACTTTCTCATCTAAAAATTCCAAAAGTTGCCCTGCCTAAATATGAGTCCTGGGGAGATATTCTTCGTTGGACGCTTCAGGAAAATGTACCTGGTGAATTTCCTTACACATCAGGTCTTTATCCTTTCAAAAGACAAGGTGAGGACCCAACCAGAATGTTTGCAGGAGAAGGTGGCCCAGAGCGAACCAATCGACGTTTTCATTACGTGAGTTTGGGTATGCCTGCCAAGCGTCTATCTACTGCTTTTGATTCGGTAACCCTTTATGGAAACGACCCCGACCATCGCCCCGATATTTATGGTAAAATTGGCAACGCAGGAGTGAGCATCTGCTGTTTGGACGATGCCAAAAAACTGTATAGCGGTTTTGACCTTTGCCATCCAGCTACTTCCGTTTCTATGACAATAAATGGCCCTGCGCCTATGCTGCTCGGCTTCTTTATGAATACGGCCATTGACCAACAATGCGAAAAATATATTAAGGCGAATGGACTAGAAAAAGAAGTAGAGAAGAAGCTTCAAGCCCAATACGAGGACCAAGGCCGCGTTCGGCCGCTATATCAAGGTGAGCTTCCCGAGGGAAATGACGGTCTAGGTTTAATGCTTTTGGGTATAACTGGCGACCAAGTGCTTCCTAAAGATGTTTATGCAAAGATTAAAAAAGAAACTTTATCTACTGTTCGTGGAACTGTTCAGGCTGATATATTAAAAGAAGATCAAGCACAAAATACCTGTATTTTTTCTACCGAATTTGCACTTCGATTAATGGGGGATGTACAGGAGTATTTTATCGACCATTTAGTCCGAAATTTCTATTCTGTTTCTATTTCAGGATATCACATCGCTGAGGCAGGTGCTAATCCAATTACGCAATTAGCGTTTACCTTGAGTAATGGATTTACCTATGTTGAATATTACCTCAGCCGAGGGATGGACATCAACGCATTTGGACCCAACTTATCTTTCTTCTTTTCAAATGGAATCGATCCCGAATATGCAGTTATTGGTCGGGTAGCCAGACGAATTTGGGCAAAAGCTTTGGCGAAAAAATATGGTGCCAGTCCAAGGGCGCAAATGCTGAAGTACCATATTCAAACCAGCGGTAGAAGTTTGCATGCGCAAGAGATAGATTTTAATGATATCCGAACAACACTGCAAGCCTTGTATGCGATATACGACAACTGCAATTCTTTACATACCAATGCCTACGACGAAGCGATAACCACACCTACAGAAGACTCTGTTCGCAGAGCGATGGCCATCCAGTTAATTATTAATCGGGAGCTAGGTTTAGCAAAAAATGAAAACCCTTTACAAGGATCCTTCATCATCGAGGAGTTAACTGATTTAGTTGAGGAAGCGGTACTGATAGAGTTTGATCGAATCACAGAAAGAGGTGGGGTATTGGGCGCCATGGAAACGATGTACCAACGCGGGAAAATTCAAGAAGAAAGTTTGTACTACGAAACCCTAAAACATACCGGGGAATATCCAATTATTGGCGTAAATACTTTCTTAAGCTCGAAGGGGTCGCCAACAATTATTCCTCAAGAAGTTATCCGAAGTACAGCGGAAGAGAAAGAGTACCAAATTAATATGCTCAACAACTTACATATCGCCCATGCAGATAAAATTGCTGGTTTGCTCAAAGATCTTCAGCAAGCAGCCATTCACAATGACAACTTGTTTGAACATCTAATGGAAGTTTGTAAGTATTGTTCCTT
>JAFMKE010000040.1 GCA_017853115.1 Verrucomicrobiota bacterium | reverse complement strand
GCTATAGTTACTTCTATCAATCGAGTAACCGGCATCTATGAAAGAGAGTTTACTACTCAACTTATACTAGTTGCGAACAATGATTTAATCGTTTATACGGATCCAAATACTGACCCGTTTGCAAACCCGAATAATGCCGGTCAATTATTAGGCGAAAACCAATCATCAATAGATAACACCATAGGTTCAGCTAACTACGATGTGGGGCACGTTGTAGGACGATCGGGTAGTGGTTTGGCGAGTTTTGCTGTGGTTTGTCGCAATTCAAAAGCAAGTGCTACCACAGGTATTAATAATCCGATTGGAGATCCATTTGACGTAGATTATCTTGCTCACGAAATTGGTCATCAATTTGGTGGCAGCCATACCTTTAATAGCAATGCGGGTTCTTGCAGTGGAGGAAACATCTCTTCAAATTCTGCCTATGAGCCAGGTAGTGCTACAACCATAATGGGCTACGCAGGTATATGTTCTCCTCATAACGTCCAGAACAACAGCGATGATTACTTCCACACGCGTAACTTTGACCAGGTAACAACCTACATAACAGATTTTCAAGGAGATAATTGTCCTGTTAAAACCAATACAGGGAACAATATACCTACACTGCAAATTCTTACCCCAATTAATAAAACAATACCCATTTCAACACCTTTTCAAATGCAAGCTATTGCCAATGATATTGACGGTGATGCTTTGACCTATTGCTGGGAACAGTTTGATTTAGGTCCTACAGGCGACCCGAATAATCCATCAGGTAATGCGCCACTTTTCCGAAGTTTTCAGCCAACAGCAAACCCAATCAGAACTTTTCCGCAGCTTAGTGATATAATTAACAATACACAAACCTTAGGTGAAATTCTACCAGACTACGCGCGTGGTTTAACTTTTAGGGTTACGGTTAGAGATAATGTACCAGGAGGTGGCTCACTGATTTATGACGAAATTGAAGTTGATGTTACCTCAAATGCGGGACCGTTCGTGGTAAGCAATCCAAATACCAATATCGTATGGACTGCCGGTGATACAGTAACTGTGAATTGGGATGTAGCCAACACCAATCTTGCTCCAGTGTTATGTATTTCAGTAAATATCCGGCTTTCTACAGATGGAGGTTTAACATATCCGATTACTTTGGCTTCGAATGTTCCTAATATCGGTGTGGCTGAACTAATTGCTCCATTTGCCATTACCAATGAAGCACGCGTGAGGGTGGAAGCTGCGGATAATATCTTTTTCGATATTTCCGATGAAAATTTCCGCATCGAAACTAACTGTGCGAGTGTAGATCCATCCATAAACATTACGAATAATATCCCAAACACAACTTGGTGTGTAAATACTTCAGGGGCTTTAACATTTGCCGTGAACTCTCCTGATTTAGCAATTACAAGCTATCAGTGGTTTAAGGATGGTATATTATTACCCAACCAAACAGGACCTAGTTTAGTGATTAATAACGTTCAGTTAAGTGATGGAGGCAATTACGATTGCACAATAAGCAATGGATGTAATACCGTTTCCACGAATACAGCAACTGTTTTTGTAACATCTACGCAAATTATTCCTACAATCACTCAAGTTGGCAATCAGTTACAATCTTCTGTTCCAAACAATATTCAATGGTACTTAGATGGAACCTTGCTACCGGGAGAAATCAACGAATTTATTGATGCTACACAACCTGGCACGTACACTGTTCGAAGTGTTGCTGGTCCATGTTCAGCTTTTTCTCAACCTTTCATTACTTCTATCAAAGATTTTAATTTAGTAGCCGACATAGCCATAGTGCCAAATCCTACTAATGATATCGTAAATATTTTAGCAAGTGACTGGAATGATGACATTCAAATTGAGTTGCGCAATGTTTTGGGACAAAAAATAGATAAAACCCTAAGCTTCCAAAAGGAAACTACCCTAGATTTGAGTAAGTTTTCTGATGGCATTTACCTGTTAACTTTAAGCAGCAAAGCATATCAAGCAAGCTATAAAATTGTGAAGCAGTAAAGTTTTATTTCGACTTAAAACTCCAAGTAATTGTAAAGCGAGCCACTTCGTCACCCGCGATGTTGGTCCCTATAGCTGTTGTTTCTACTGTGTGTCCTTCTTTGGTTTCAATAGCGCGATTAACGGCTTCGTAAATCGCTGGGGCATCCTTGCATTCAAATGTGGTTATGTCAGCCGCTTTCTTTGAAAATGTTGATTCCATTTTAACCACAAGCATCGATACTTTTGGGTTCATTTTATAAATAGCCATCATGCATGGAAGGCCCGTACTCATTTCACCAGCCATAGCTAAACATGCAAAATAGGTTGATCGAAAAGGATTCTGTGAAAACCATTTATACGGAATTTTCACTTTGCAACTTTCCTCAGTAAGACTAAGCACACGAACTCCAGAGAAATAGGCTGCGGGGAGTTTGGCAAAGAGATAGAAATTGAATCCAAATCCGTTTACTTGCTTTCTAAAATTTTCACCATTTAAGCGTTGAGCTTCATTAAAGTAGTTAATCATAAGAGGTCAATAATTTGATTAAGTGAAGAATTTAACTCCTTAATAGCCAATGATTTATCGCTACTTTTATCGCAAAGGTTTTGACTAACTGCGCGTAACTGATAAAATGGGCTTCCCACTTTCAAACAAGCGAAATGAAAAGCTATTCCATTACTTGATTCAATATGAATAGGAAAACGCTCCATTTTCAATTTCAGTAGGGATTCGTCGCCCTCCAGAGTGCTTGCAGTTAGCGCTGCAGTTTTCATGAATGGCATAAAGACATTAAAATAGGCATTCGTCATATTGATATAGCCTCCGCGGACATGCGGTTTTTCTTCTTTATTGAGCCAACCTAAAGTATAAGCGTGCTCAAAACCATTTTCATCTTTACGACCTATAGCAAAAGGAATGTCATTAATCACATTCAATACATCCCCGGTTTTCATTTTGTCATTCAAACTATTCGCTAAACCAGCATAAAGGATCAAATGATAATTCTTTCGACCTAAAGATTGCCCCATGGCAAAAGCTGTTTCGTATATCGTGTAGCCCGTTTGCACAAAATCAAGATGGATATGCTTGTATTTGTATTCATCTCCAACACGATCATATCCAATGTGTTTGAAGAATTCTTCGAGTTCGCTTGGATGTGCAAATGCGATTAAAACATTCATCGGGAGTTAAAGATAGTTACTAATCCAATCTATACAATTATCTTTGTGCAAGATTTGAAAAGTATGGTATACCTCACAAGAGTAGAACATTTTAATGCAGCGCATAAATTATATAATGCGAAGTGGTCAGAGGAAGAAAATAAAGCGGTGTTTGGAAAATGTTGCAATCCACATTTTCACGGACACAATTTCGATTTATTTGTAACAGTAAAAGGTGAACCCGATGCTGATACGGGATTTGTAATGAATGCGCATGTATTGAGTAAGATCATGAAACAAGAGATTTGCGACCGCTTTGATCATAAAAACCTGAATATGGATGTCGAATATTTTAAAGATGTTCAACCTTCGTCAGAAAACTTTGTAAAAGTTATTTGGCAAATTCTTGAGCCTTTGATTACTGATTGTGAATTGCATTGTATCAAGCTTATGGAAACACCTCGAATTTACGTCGAGTATTACGGTGAGTAAATAATGTTCAGAAACAGAGTAATAAATGAACTTAATCATACTTATCGTGATTAATACTTTAAACAAAACCTTAGATGGATAGATTTTCACAAGAAAAGCATTACGATGAAAAACTGGTAAAAGCAGTTGCTGATCGTTACAAAGATATCATTGAAAATGTAGGAGAGGACGTAAGTCGCGAAGGACTGCTAAAGACTCCTGAACGAGCGTCTAAAGCGATGCATTTCTTGACCCATGGCTACGAAATGGATCCCGCTGAGATATTGCGAAGTGCACTATTCCATGAAGATCATAATGAAATGGTAATCATAAAGGATATAGAGATGTATTCACTTTGTGAACATCACATGTTGCCATTTTTTGGTAAAGCACATGTGGCGT
Source organism: Verrucomicrobiota bacterium (assembly GCA_017853115.1). Taxonomy (GTDB): domain Bacteria; phylum Bacteroidota; class Bacteroidia; order Chitinophagales; family UBA8649; genus JAFMKE01. The sequence continues at coordinate 10,871 of JAFMKE010000040.1, read as the reverse complement.
ATATCCCCAATGGAAAAATTGTTGGTTTAAGTAAAATACCGAGAATCGTAGATGTTTTTTCAAGAAGACTTCAAGTGCAAGAACGTTTGACGGTTCAAATCAAGGATGTGATTGATGAGGTTTTAGAACCTCTGGGTGTAGCTGTTGTAGTTGAAGCCCAGCATTTATGCATGATGATGCGAGGGGTGCAGAAGCAAAATTCGAGTACAACAACATCCTCATTTAGTGGTGAATTTGAAAAGCAGACTACTCGTATGGAGTTTATGCAACTGCTGCGCAGTGATTTAAGATAATTACAACAGTTCGGCTACCACAAAAATACTTCCGCTCACCAAGACCATATCATCTTGACTTGCTTGTTGTAAAGCTGCGCGGTAAGCTAATTCTACAGACGGATAATTACTACCCTGAAGTCCATATAAACGAGCCTTCTCAATTAATAAATTGCTAGGCATTGCCCGAGGAATATTCGCTTGACAGAAATAATATGATGCGTCTACTGGAAGAAGAGGAAAAACTTGGCTTAAGTCTTTGTCAGCAACCGTTCCATAAACAAAATGAAGTTTGTTATATTCAGTTTTACCAAGCGTCTTAGTCAATTCTTTGATTCCCGCTTCGTTGTGCGCACTTTCCAAAACCACTAAAGGTTTTTCATTCAACTGCATACTTCTTCCCAAAAAATAAGTCTTCGTCCTTACCGATTGAAGTCCATTAATGATTACACGATCATCGATACTAAATTGATCGCGTAATAGTTCAATAGCAGCAAGCGCTGTGCGAATATTTTTTTCTTGATACTCACCACTCAAATCAGTTTTAAGCTCAAGTATTTTATCTTCAAACACAAGTTTAAAAGAACTACCCGAAAAAGAACTTGTGAAATCTTGTATTGTGACTAAATCTTTTGCGTAATACAAATCACTTTTGTCTTCGTGAGCTCGCTTGATAAAAACCGGATGCGTTTCACTTTGCAACTCACCTATCAATACGGGTATACTAGGCTTGATTATTCCTGCTTTTTCAAAAGCAATCTTAGCTAAAGTATCTCCTAAAAATTGCTGGTGATCAAAAGAAATATTGGTTATTATCGAAAGGAGAGGAGTAATGACATTCGTGGAATCCAAGCGTCCTCCCATACCAGTTTCTATTACAGCTACATCAACACCTGCCTCCGCGAAGTAAGCGAATGCCATTACCACAGTTATTTCAAAAAATGAGGGTTGGATTTTTTGAATGGATTGAAGGTTCTTGCTTACGAATTCGACAATAAAAGATTCAGGTATGAGTTCGCCATTGATCTTAATGCGTTCTCGAAAATCCTTATAATGCGGAGAGGTATAACACGCTACGCGCAAACCAGTTTCTTGAAGTACTGCAGCCAATATGTGCGTTACACTTCCTTTACCATTTGTACCGGCAATGTGGATAGACCGTAAGGAATGATGAGGATTCCCAATAGACTCGAGTAAAGCGAGGGTGTTGCTTAAATCTTTTTTATAAGCTTGATCACCTACACGCTGAAACATAGGCAATTGCTCGTATAGAAAATCCAAGGTTTCCTGGTAGTTCACCGACTAGTTTGCTTTAAAATTGTAGACAATTTTACCCACCTGCTGGTCGCGCGCACCAGATTGACCAACCACGTTATTGAATTTAAACTTATAGGCTTCTTGAATCGCATAGGCGACCAAGGCTTGATTGGTATTTGTACTATATAGAGACACAAGTTCTGCTTTGGTAACTACACCTTGCTTATTCACCGTTATTTTAATGACAACTTTACCAAACTCATTGGTCGGGTTAGAGAAGTTAGGCTTGGACACCAAGCCTCGACCATTTAGACTAGCGCCATCGCCCGAACCACCAAAGCCCGAACCAGCTATATCGCCATATATATCAGATTCTAGACTTCCATTTAGATTGCCTTGGTCACCTGGGTTGTTTCCTGTTCCTTGATTGGCATTATTACTGCCGTTAAACAAAGCATTCTCATTGACCGTTGGGGCAGGATCTTCAATTACTTCAGGTTCAGGAGTTTCTTCAGTACTGGTATTCGTTGACGTTTCAGCAACTGGATTTTCTGTAGCTGTTACAGGAGTAGCTTCTAGTTCTTGTGTAACGGCTTCTATGTCACTGATAGGCGCACTTTCCTCAACAACTTCATTATTAACTACTTCCTCGACTACTTCCGTGTTTTCCGCTGTTGGCGTGTTATTTTCCACCATCCCTGTCTCCATTGTACCCAAATTAATCATCACCCCCTGGTTATTAAATTCTTCGCTCGGTTCACATTTTAAGGCGAACATGAACAATGCGCAAAGAATTACATACACCGCTGTTCCTATTTTAGCGATACGCTGACCTTTTATATTTTCGATAGCGAGATTCATATTACGTTTGGATGCAAGAGTATTATGTATTCCATAAAACTTACTTCGGTTTGGTTGCCAAAATCATTGGAACTTGCAACTGATTTCCTATATCTAACAACTCCACTGTTCTTTCCAAAGAAACATCCTTGTCAATTTTAAGCACAACCGTTGGTTCAGTACTACTACTTTTATTGATTTCACTTTGCAAGGTGCTTTTCACCTGATCAAATGGAACATTTTGACTATTCACCACATACTGCAGATCATTACTTAAAGCAACAGTAATTGATTTACTTGCAGGCGTTTTACCCGAAGCATTGGGTAAAATTAACTTAAGCGCGTTGGGCATCTCCGAGTTGATTACAAAGAAGATAAGCAACAAAAAAATGATATCCGTCAAGGATGCCATATTAAAGGCTGCACTGGCTTTATTTCGTCTTTTCAACTTCATAATAAGCTTCTTTAATTACACAAACTACTTCGATGGTTCCTGAAGCAAATCAATCAATTCAATACTAGCAGCTTCCATTTTTAATATCATTTTGTCAAGCATAGAAGTCAGCAAATTATATAGCACATAACTTATTATACCCGCAGCTAAACCAAAAGCTGTAGTAAACATAGCCTCGTACAAACCACCTGCTAAATCACCAGCACCAGTATTCCCATCTGCCAAATCTTTAAAGGTAGTAATCATACCCGTAACCGTACCCAAGAAACCTAACATGGGCGCTGCACCGGAAATAGTTGCCAAAACATTCAATCCTTTCTCCAACCTGCCCACTTCCAGATTACCTTGATTCTCAATGCTCGTCTGTATATCTTTTAACGATTTACCTATACGCACCACACCTTTACCAATCATATGCGCAATAGGAGAGTCCTCCTTGTCGCACCAGTCTTTTGCCCCAGCAATATTGCCACCGGCCACAAAATCCTTTATTCGATTCATAAAGTTTTCATCAATAGTGGATGCCTTCTTTATAGCAAAATAGCGTTCAATACCAATGTAAATAGAAACCACCGAGAGTAAGAAAATCAGCCCCATCACAAACAATCCAAAATATCCAATTTCAGATACCATATTGAATAGATTTGAAGAAGTCAGTTCCGGACTAGTTGTCGCAGTATCTACAGCCGTTGTAATTTGCAGAAAAATAGTGTTCATAGGATTAAAATTAAATGCAGAACAAATGTATAAGAATATTAACTTGTTTACATCTTGTTTTATTGCAACACCACAAGCATTATGTCTACTTTTATTTACACCAATCAGCAGTTAAGGGTCGTGCTTTCGAAATCAGAAATCTATTTTAATCGACAAAAGTTATTAACCATTCACATGCGTTAAAATGTTAATAAATTACTTGCAAACACAAGGTTTTAGCTATGCATTTGCGTAAATTTGTAAGCTTGTTAATCAATAAAGTATTATGGCTAAAAACGGAAAAATAATTCCTATTAATATTGAGGACGAAATGAAAAGTGCTTACATCGATTATTCGATGTCGGTAATCGTATCTCGTGCAATTCCAGACATACGTGATGGGATGAAACCTGTCCACCGAAGAGTGTTGTATGGTATGAATGATTTGGGCTTGGCTCCAAACAAAGCACACAAGAAATCTGCTAGAATTGTAGGGGAAGTTTTGGGTAAATATCACCCGCACGGAGATAGCTCGGTGTATGACACTATGGTTCGTATGGCTCAACATTGGTCTTTGCGCTATCCTTTGGTAGACGGACAAGGTAACTTTGGCTCCGTTGATGGCGACCCTCCAGCAGCGATGCGTTATACGGAGGCGCGCTTCAGAAAAATTGCAGAAGACATATTAGCAGATATTGATAAGGAAACCGTTGATTTCCAATTGAACTTCGATGATTCCCTCAATGAACCTACAGTATTGCCATCCAAGATCCCTCAGCTACTTGTTAATGGAGCTTCAGGTATTGCGGTTGGTATGGCGACAAACATCCTTCCGCACAATTTGAAAGAGGTTGTAGCAGGAATGAAAGCTTACATCGACAATAACGATATTACCATCGAGGAGTTAATGCAATATATTTCTGCGCCTGATTTTCCAACTGGGGGTACTATTTATGGTTATGAGGGTGTAAAAGAATCCTTCGAAACAGGAAGAGGGAAAATTGTTGTACGCGGCAAAACGAGCATAGAAACTACTGACTCTGGAAGAAGCCGAATAATCGTTAGTGAGATTCCTTATCAAATCAATAAAGCTACATTGATTCAGAAGATTTCTGAGTTAGTGAATGATGGTAAAATTGAAGGGATTTCGGACATCAATGATGAATCGGATAGAGAGGGCATGCGTATCGTAATTGACCTTAAGCGTGATGCTATTCCGAATATCGTTCTGAACACCTTGTTTAAGATGACGCAGTTGCAAACCTCTTATGGTGTCAATAACATTGCTTTAGTTGATGGTCGTCCTAAATTATTGAATCTTAAAGAGTTGATTAAGCACTTCATTGAGTTTCGACATGAAGTTGTGGTGCGTCGGACAGAGTTTGAATTGCGTAAAGCTGAAGAGCGCGCCCACATATTGGAAGGTTTAATTATTGCATCAGACAACATTGATGAGGTAATTAAAATTATCCGTGCGTCTGCCAATACAGAGGATGCAAGAGACAATTTAATGAAGCGTTTTGAATTAAGTGATCTTCAAGCACGGGCGATTGTCGAGATGCGTTTACGTCAATTGACAGGTCTAGAGCAAGACAAATTACGCTCAGAATACGACGAGTTAATGAAAACCATTGCTCACTTGAAAGAGATCTTGGGTAGCGAAAGTATGCGTTTCGATATTATCAAAACAGAATTGGATGAAGTAGGTGAGAAATATGGAGATGACCGAAGAACAAACATTGAATTTGCTGCAGGCGATATAGATATTACCGATTTGATTCCAGATGAGCCAGTGATTGTAACCATCTCACATTTGGGCTACATGAAACGCACGGCTGTTTCGGAGTATAAAGCACAAAATAGAGGTGGAAAAGGATCTAAAGGTAGTACTACACGCGATGAAGATTTTATCGAGCACATGTTTACGGCTACTACACACAACTATCTGTTACTTTTCACAGAGAAGGGTAGATGCTTCTGGATGAAAGTATATGAAATTCCTGAAGGCAGCAAAACGTCTAAGGGCAGGGCTTTACAAAACTTGATTAACATTCCGTCGGATGATAAGATTTTAGCTTACATTCCGATTAAAGATTTGAAAGATGACGAATTCTTGGATTCGCACTATATCTTCTTTGCCACCAAGGATGGGACAGTGAAAAAAACTTCGGTTAGGGATTATTCGAGAGTGCGAACAAATGGTGTGAATGCCATCACTATTCGTGAAGAGGATAGCCTGGTAAGAGTAGTTTTAACAACCGGCGATAGCGAGATTGTTTTAGGAACAAAATATGGTAGAGCAGTTCGGTTCGACGAAAGCGATGTACGTGCTATGGGTAGAACAGCTACTGGTGTTCGGGGAGTAACACTAAGCTCGTCAGATGACGAAGTTATTGGAATGATTAGTGCGAGCAAAGAAGATAGAGAATCGACCATCCTTGTAGTATCAGAAAATGGTTATGGTAAGCGTACTTTGCTGGATGAATTGAATGAAGAAACAGGGGAGTGGGAGCCCGTTTACCGTATCACCAAACGTGGTGGCAAGGGAGTGAAAACGATGAACCTTACTGATAAAACGGGTAAATTGATTTCTATCCGTGAAGTAAGCGATAATGATGATTTAATGATTATCAATAAATCGGGTATTGCAATTCGTATGGAAATTGAAAATCTACGTGTAATGGGAAGAGCAACTCAGGGTGTTAAACTGATTACATTGAAAGATAAGGATAGTATTGCTGCTATTAGCGTAATTAAAGATGGTAAACAGCAACGCTTAGAAGATGAAGAATCGGCGTCTTATGAGGATGGTGAGAGTCAAATAAGTGATGAAAACTCGACAAATGAAGGGAGCGAAGTGCAAGAATAATTAGTAATATTCGGAGCTACCTAGATTTTGGCAAGTAAATTGTTAAAGAACACATAAAAAATTTTAGATCATGAAAAAACTACTTTTTTTAGGAGCAAGCATACTGTTTGCGGTACATGTTTCATACGCACAAGCGAGTAAAGTTATGGCTGCGTATAATTACATGGAAGAATATCAATTGAGTAACGACGGTAATGACCTTGTTGAAGCCAAAGAGGCTATCGATAAGGCAGCTGAAAATGAATCAACTAGCATCCAAGGGAAAACCTGGTATTACAGAGGGATGATATATCAGTTGTTAGCAGGAGATGAGATGCTGAGTCAAACAGACGATACATACTTAATGACAGCATTCAAAAGCTTTGAAAAGTCTTTGAGTTTAGAGGATAAAAAATTCCGAAATAGTGAGGAAGCACTGATGTACATCCGGGCTATTTCTTCGAATGTATTCAATAGTGGCGCGGACGCGTACCAAAATGGTAATTACGCAAAAGCCTACCGCGATTTTAATGCGATGAAAGAGATCAACGAAGCGTTAGAAAAGTTTGGTGGAGAGTTAGTAGTAGAAACACCAAGATGTGTTTCGAATGCAGCGGCGTCAGCTGAAGCGGCTCAAATGATTCCTGAAGCGATTAAGACATACGAAGAATTGTTAACCATGTCAGATGAAGCCAACAACTATATTTTCTTATCTCGTCTGTATAAAAGAGAAGGTGACAAAGAAAAAGCGATGGCAACTTTAGATACTGCCGCGGAAAAATATCCAGAAAATGCTGAAGTGGTAATTGAACAATTAAATTATTACATTGAAGACAACAATCTTGAGGGAGCTATCGATAAATTGGATAAAGCGATTGAATTGCAGCCGGAAAATGACATGTTGTATTTTGTAAAGGGAAATGCATACGACAAGAGCGGCGACATGGATAAAGCTATTGTTCAATACCAGAAAGCGATTGAGATTAATCCTAAAAATGATAAAGCGCTTTATAACGCTGGTGCGATGTATTTCCTCGGAGCGAATAAGTACATAGAGGAAATGAACGAATTGAACTACAATGAAACCAAACGATATAATGAGTTAAATGCCTTAAGAAAAGAAATGTACTTAACCGCTAAACCATATTTCGAAAGAGTACTGGAGATTATTCCGGATGATGAAGCAAGTAAGAAAGCGTTATTTAAAATTAATTCTGCTTTAAAGCAATAGGTCAAGAAGAGGGGTTGCATGATTGCAACTCCTTTCTTTTGCACACTTTATTTAACATAATATAAATTATAGGAAATAAATAAAGAATTAAAACCTGGCGCTTAAATACTGATTATCAATATGTTGAAAAATAATCTACTCATCTGAAAGCCATAATCTCGCATCTCTATGACTCTGATTTCGAATCCAATTATAAAATACCGACCTTTACAGCATCTTAAATCAAAAGCTCCATTGAGCCAAAAAATATTATGACTAAAATTAAAAACAACGATACCGTTGAAGTACACTACAAAGGAACATTAACCGACGGACAAGTATTCGATAGTTCGCTTGAACGTGAGCCGCTTAAGTTCACTATGGGACAAGGACAATTAATTCCGGGTTTTGAAGCTGGACTAATCGATATGGAAGTAAAAGAGAAAAAAACCATACATATTCCAAGCGCTGAAGCTTATGGTCCAAGACGAGACGATATGATGCATGAAGTGCAAAAAACACAACTTCCACCAGAAATTAAACCTGAAGTTGGTATGCCTTTAGTTTCTCAAACTCCTGAGGGACAGCAAATGCATTTCACCATCGCTGAAGTTAGAGAAGAATCCATCGTTGTAGATGGTAATCATCCTTTAGCAGGCAAAGACCTAACTTTCGAGATTGAAGTAGTTTCAATTAATAAGTAAGAAGTCCTTCGTACCAAGTGCCTGGTATTGAGCACTTGGTACTTTATTATTTATTGTACATTATTAATTATTAATTACTTAATGTAGACTGTTTGTAGGTTCACAAACTCCAATATCCCCTCTTTAGCCAATTCCCGACCATATCCTGAAAGTTTTGTGCCACCAAATGGCAAACGCGGATCAGATTTAACCAAGGCATTGATAAATACCGCCCCGTCTTCAAATTGATCTACAAGTCCCTCTGCAGCTTTCACATCCCTTGAAAATATACTCAAACCCAGTCCATACTTGGTTTCTTGTGCCAGTTTTATAGCTTCTTTTTCATCTTTCGCGCGAATAACCGCCACCAAAGGTCCAAAAGTCTCCTCATCAAATGCTGGCATGCCAGGTTTAACTTCCGTTAATAAACTAATTTCATGCATGGCTGCTTCTTGTTTGCCTCCTAAAACTAATTTTGCACCTTGAGCTATGGATGCAAGCATTTGATTTTGCAATGCTTCAGCTAAATCAGCACGAGCCATTGGTCCGTAGTCAGTAGATTCATCTTCAGGATTGCCATATTTAAGTTCTTTTAAAGCCTCGGTAAACGCATATACAAACTCATCATAGATGGCAGCAACAACAATAAATCGTTTGGCAGCAATGCAACTTTGCCCGGCATTAAGCATCCGTGCCTTCACTGCCGTTTGCACCGTCAAGTCTATGTCAGCATCTTTCAAGACTATGAATGCGTTATTTCCACCCAATTCCAATAAGCACTTCTTCACATACTTACCCGCTTGTGTTGCTATAGCCACACCTGCCCTCTCACTACCCGTCAAACTGACTGCTTTCACAACTGGATTCGATAATAAATCATTCACTTGCTCATGGTTAATATATAAATTCTGAAAAACACCAGCAGGATAGCCGGCTTTCATAAAAATTTCTTCAATCATCTCCGCACAACCCATCACATTGGCTGCATGCTTCAAAAGTGCTGTATTTCCCGCAGTAAGCGTAGGTGCCGCAAAGCGAAACACTTGCCAAAATGGGAAATTCCATGGCATAATAGCCAAAATAAGCCCTAAGGGCTGTTTTCTTATGTAAGAGCGTTGCGCATCCGTTTGAACAAACTCATCTTCTAAGTATATGGCCGCGTTTTCCGCATAGTATTCACACACCCACGCACATTTGTCAATCTCTGCTCGCGACTCTGTAATTGGCTTACCCATTTCTTGGGTTATCATTAAGGCAAATCGCTCCTTATCCTCCCGTAAAATCTCAGCGGTATTTCGGAGCAAAGCAGCACGAGCACTCACCGTTTCTTTGCGCCAAATCTTGCCAGCCTCAACACTTAATTCTAAAGCATCTTGAATGTCCCTATCGCTCAAGGCTTTGTATTGTGCTATCCGCTCTCCCGTATATGGATTCACACTAAAAAACATGACATAAAAATTTTATAATTATATAATTTACAATAATTTATGAGAATTATCACAAATATGGTTTAATTTAGATAACTTACAATTGCATAGCTTGTACACCCCTTCCTTTTCCACTTTAAATAGCTTGGGTTTGAACTTGGTTCCGTGATGGTGACCATCGCAAAAGGGCTGATTCTTCGACATTCCGCACGAACACCATAGATAGTTACCCGGCTTTAAATTCAAGCGTGATGGTTCTTTACTTGTTGTCAACTCTTTTACAAAGGCTTTTGAAATCTCACTATGAGGATTTTCAGCTTGTAACAAAGGATAAAAGGTATGCGATTGCCAACTATCTCCCGTATCATTGGGTAAACCAAAATCCACTGGATATTTACGCGTAAATACCGCTGAATCGAATAATTGATCCCAGATTGAAAACATATTGCCGAAATTGCCATTAGGATCACTGATTTCATCATCCTTTGCCTTCCCGTGATGCGCGTAGTGGAAGGCTGGCGTAACAATGATATGTTCAACAAGCCAAGCAAGTGGTCTCAAAGCTGAATACCTGTATAGCCACTCATCCCATTTAGTTAATGAATGTGAGCTAACAATAACTAGCTGCTTGAGAACTAACCCAATCGCCACAGGAATCCCTCCACCAAGGAAAGTTACCAAAGCTATCCACCAAATATTTGGCATCAATACATAATACAAAGCCGCATTGCGATAACTCACTAATAATCCCATTTCCCGAGCAGCATGATGTGGACGATGAAGTTTCCAAAGAAAAGCATACTCATGGGCTGAACGATGATACCAGTATTGAAGAAAATCATCTACCAATAAATACACAATCAACACAGAGATTATGGGATAATCAGTTAAGAAGCCATGACCAGCAGGAAAAATCAACTGACCAAGAAATCCGACGAGCAAAACTATCCCTGGCTTGGTTAATAAGCTCAGCAACAGAAAGCCGGACAATTCTTGTAAATAATCATCTGTGTTTCGTAAATCGCGGTTCAACAAACCTCCAAAAAGTTCAACCGCAGCAAACAGCAGGATAATACCGACCACCAAAAACTGCTGCCATCCAAACATGTAAATACCTAAAGATTGCATGAGGTTCTTAAGCGAATTTGATTAAATTTAATCAATGTTAATGGGATTCAAGTAAT
>JAFMKE010000175.1 GCA_017853115.1 Verrucomicrobiota bacterium | reverse complement strand
ATTGCATAACTGCAAAGGAATAGTTTGCTTACAAATTAGGAATGGATTACCTTTGTCGAACCAAATAAACAAACAATGGCAGAAGCATTACGATTACCAAGAATGAGTGACACCATGGAAGAAGGTGTTATAGCTGAAATTCTGATAAAAGTTGGAGACGATGTGTCTACAGGCGACGTGATCGCTGAGGTTGAAACTGATAAAGCTACCATGGAATGGGAATCTTTCCAGGAGGGAAAAGTTCTGCACGTAGCAGTTCAAAGTGGCGACACCGTTCCAATCAATGGTGTAGTGGCCATATTGGGAGAAGAAGGTGAAGACTTTGAGCACTTGTTAAGTGAAGATGCTGAAGATGAAGCCGCTGTAGAAACAAGTAAAGAAGATGATACCGACAATACGGTAGAATTCGAGTTAGACTCTTCAAGTGAAGAAACTGAAATAGCTCAAGCCAATGATGAGCGAGTAAAGGCTAGTCCATTAGCGAAGAAGATTGCGGAAGAGAATGGCATAGATTTACAAAAATTAAGCGGGAGTGGTGACGATGGCCGTATCGTAAAGAAAGATATTGAAGCGGCTATGAATAACCAAGGGCAGCAAGTGAGCCAATCAGTAGCGCCAGTAGAATCAGCAGCTCCCGTTGAGCTGCCAAAAGTTGTGGCGGAAGAATCATTCCGTGAAGAACGTGTGAGCCAAATGCGTAAAACCATTGCAAGGCGCTTGAGTGAAAGCAAGTTTCAGGCACCACATTTCTATCTTACGATGGAAATCAACATGAATAAGACTATAGAGGCTAGGAAGCAAATCAATGCGATTGCACCAAATAAGATTTCTTTCAACGACATCGTAATAAAGGCAACAGCAGCAGCGATTCGAAAAAATCCTGCGGTTAACGCTTCATGGTTAGGAGATAAAATTCGTTACAATGACCACATCCATATTGGTATGGCCGTGGCAGTTCTGGAGGGTTTGATGGTGCCAGTTATTCGTTTTGCGGACAACAAGAGTTTAAGTCATATTTCGGCCGAAGCGAAACTACTCGCAGATAAAGCGAAAAGCAAAAAGATAACACCAGAAGATATGCAAGGAAACACCTTCAGCATTTCGAATTTAGGTGGTTTTGGCATTACAGAATTCACTGCTGTTATCAATCCGCCGGATGCATGCATTTTAGCTGTAGGAGGTATTAAGAAAGAATTGGCATTCAACGAGAAGAGAGAGATTGTAGAAAACAACATGATGAAAGTTACACTCTCTTGTGATCATCGCGTAGTTGATGGAGCTGTTGGAACTCAGTTTTTGATCGACTTAAAAAACAACCTGGAGAATCCCTTAATGATGCTCGTCTAGTATGAAAAGCTTGGTGAATTTCTCATTAGTGATTTGATTCTTTCGTTTGAGTTACCGTGTTGATGGTTTAGTTTATTGCATGTACCAGAAAGATTATTCACAATAACTCGAATATTTTTGAACTGTTTGTGTTGATTACACTTACACAAAGGCAAATCTTAAAACCCTTCCATACACCGCACTACTTCTTCAAGCTGCTCCCGATTAACATCTAGATGCGTAACCATGCGGATACTTTTCGGGCCAAATTGAACTACCCGTATGCCGTATTTTTCTAAATACGCAATGAGGTCTACAGGATTCACTGAAGAAGCTACATCGAAAATCACAATATTGGTTTCCGGTGGAATCACCGATGATACATATGGCAGCTTATTAAGTTCCTCAGCAAGAAACCAGGCGTTGGCGTGATCTTCCTCCAAACGCTCCACATTATTTTTTAACGCATACAAACCAGCTGCAGCCAGTAAGCCCACTTGTCGCATACCGCCTCCAAAAGCCTTTCGCACCTTTCGCGCTCGCTTGATGAAGGCTTTATCACCTAAAAGCACGGAGCCTATGGGCGCTCCTAATCCTTTACTCAAACAAATCGATATACTATCGAATAAATTATGATAATCTTTCGCATTGGTTTGGCTGGCCACCAAGGCATTAAACATACGAGCGCCATCCAAATGGAGCTTAAGTCCTTTTTCTCTACAAACAGCTGAAATCTTCTGTAATTCCTCTATCGCATAAATGGCCCCTCCCCCTTTGTTGCAAGTGTTTTCTACCACAACCAGTTTACTCACTGGCAACCAATCATAATCAGCTTGAATATTATCCAGAATTTGCTGGGCTGTTATGCGTCCACGGTCACCGTCAATTAAGCGAATACTACAACCCGAATTAAACGCATAACCACCCGTTTCGTAATAATATACATGGGATAGCTTATCGCAAATAATTTCATCCATCGGTTGCGTGTGCACCTTCATGGCAATTTGATTGCACATAGTGCCGCTAGGACAAAACAAACCCGCTTCCTGACCGAAAAGCTCCGCGAGATAATTTTCCAATTTTTGAACCGTTGGGTCCTCATGGAAAACATCGTCACCCACTGCCGCAGTCATCATGGCTTGCAACATTGCTGGTGTGGGTTTGGTAACAGTATCGCTGCGTAAATCTATCATAGCTCTTGGTTTAATATCGTGTAAGCCGCAATTGCACAAGCTTGAATGACGTTCATCGATGAATTCTTTCCGTGCATGGGAATATGAACTACTTGATTTGCTGCATCCAAACTAAGTTGACTTACTCCAGTCTTCTCATCACCTAAAATTAAACAAATCGGTCGATTCTTATCCAGCTTTATATCATTCAAAGGAATACTTTCATCACAAAGCTCTAAGGCAATAAGTTGATAATCCTGTTTTTTTAATTCGGCGAAAAGAAGTGAAGCATCTTTAACGTGTTCAAACGGAATGATTCGGTCAGTCGATCGAGAAGTCTTCGTTATTTTTCGATTAGGCGGAAGCGGTGTTTCTCCACCTAAATATATTTTATTTACGCCCAAAGCATCCGCCAAACGAAATAAGCTTCCTACATTATACGGTGATGTCAATTGCTCTCCAAAGATACGAATACAGCGCTGAGTTATCGAAGTTTCATGATTATCGTGCGATAGCTGCTCCATTATTTATTCATTGCCCATTATACATTATTCATTATCAATTATTCATTATGATACGGCTCACCCTTAATAATCGTAAACGCACGATACAATTGTTCAGCAAAAATCGCACGAATAATCTGATGAGAGAAGGTCATTTTTGATAATTGCAATTTAGTATTTGCCCGTTCGTAAACCGCTGGAGAAAAACCGAAAGCCCCGCCCACAATAAATACAATATGACCCGTACTTTGAATTTGCTTTTGTTCTATCCATTGTGCAAACTGCACCGAATCAAAAGATTGTCCCTTTTCATCGAGCAAAACCACGAAATCTTGGTTATCCAGTCTATTCAGAATCTTCTCCCCTTCTTTTATTTTAAGTTGATCAGGACTGAGTTTACCAGCCTTTTTCACATCTTC
>JAFMKE010000039.1 GCA_017853115.1 Verrucomicrobiota bacterium | reverse complement strand
CAATAGACAAATCATAAGGAATCAGATTAATTTCTAAGCCAAAGTTCATAAACGCTCTATCTGCAATGGGATATTGGTAACCAACACCACCAAAAATATTTTCTTGACGAATAGCCGTTTGGTTTTGTTCGATATATGTCTTTTGAACTACCCCTTTAAATTGAGCGAACAAGCCTTCCCATACATAAGCCCTTAGATAAATACTGCCGCCAACCGTATTTTCAGTGTATTTTAAACCTGGCTCTCTAAATCGATAAAAATCGTAAGAGATTCCACCACCTACTTCGAGTCGATCTTCTACCACCTGATAGCCAACGATCGGCGAAATGTTAAATCCCAACTCACTGTTTCGAATAAGAAAACCTGCCGCACCTCCAACACGTAATCTGCATTGGTCAAGTCGCTTCTTTTTTTCTTTACCCTTTTTATTGAATCCAACAAACTCTTCGGTATCTGCTGGAGGCACTTCGTCATCGTATTCATTCTGGGCCTGAACGAATGTGAAGCCGAACATAATCAAGAGGATGAGTAAATGTTTAATCATGATGCAAAAGTAACGCTTTATTAGGTTTTATATTTTATTTAGAAGCTTGGACAATGGTTCTTGTAGGCATAATTTTTTTTCCCTTTAAATACACCAATTTGAATCAATGACAACTCAAATCCACCATTTCCCCGACTCGCTTTTGAAAGTTGGGATAAATTAATGTCGTAGTTTAAGAGCAGTCGGGTTTTGTGGTATTGATAGCCAAAAATAGGAGCGAGGGCATCTTTGAACCGATAGATAGCACCAAAATACAGGTAGGAGGATCTTCTTCCTGACGATTGCTTTAGTTTAAAGTTGCCTAGGCTTCCGAAAACTAGCTCTTGAGCTGTTTTTTGTCGGGAGTAATAAAAGCTTCCTTGAATTTGTAATTGCTCATTGGCCTGGTAATCGAGCGTTCCGTGAATGATGTAACGCAAACCTAGTCGATTATTTTGCCTGTAAAAACTTTCTGTTGGTCTATTGATATGAATCAAAGATGCGCCGTATAATAATCCCCATTGATCATTGACTTGATTTTTACCTTGTAATCCGATACCGAAATCCAAGTAACCCGTATTCTGGATGCTCAATCCTTCATTGTTCGGGATATTTAAATCGAAACCCACCTGGTCAACCCATTGGTTATTAAAATATAAGGCATTGAAATCAATGCGCCGGTGAACGTACATGAGTTGAATCCCAAAGGAAAGAAAATGGCGGTGCATTTCATCCAGTCCTTTATGGTAAGCCATAGATATGGCGGCTTTATTTGCCGTTAAATTGCCGTCACCCGCTTGATCGTTTATGAAATTGAGGCCTATTCCAGCCCAATCGGTATCATTAATTTTTTTATCTAGAAAGGAGAAATCCGCGTATGCAGCGGATGAATTATAGTTTAAAAACTTTCCATCTATAGCCCAAGGCCATTGTTGCTTATGATTGATTCCCAGTCGATAACTACCATCAAAAAAACCCGTATTGGCAGGATTAAAGGATAAAGGGTTTGCAAAGTATTGTGAGAAGTGTATGTCTTGACAATGCGCCGAGTTGGGAATAGAAACTATAGTGATGCTTGCGAAAAGTACAAGGAGTAACACGCCACGAGGATTATATGCGAGATATCGGTTCATCGAAGTAAGGTGATGTTTCCTTTTAAGCGTTGTGTGCTGGCATCAATGAATTGAACCGAAACTACATAGGTGTATACTTCCATTTCCTGTGGAACTCCTTTGTAGGTGCCATCCCAACCCTCATTCGGGTCATTACTTTCATAAACTAACTCCCCCCAGCGATTGTAGATTAGAAAATTAAAAGATACTATACCGTCGCCCTCAACAAAGATTCTGTCATTCACATTATCTCTATTGGGAGAAAAGGCATTCGGAACGCCGATTAAGGGAATAAAGTCAATGAATAAATCGAGGCAAGTTGAATCTTCGCAGCCTTGGTTACTTACCTTGAGGCATGGACGGAAATTTCCCGGAGTCTCGTAAAAATGAAGCGGGTCAAGTATCGTGCTGTCTTGCTCCCCATCGCCAAAAGTCCATAAGAAATTGTCAAAATTAAAACTCAGATTAGTAAATTGAACCCGATCGGGGTAGAGGTAATAACTCGAGTCTGTTGTGAAATTGGCATTAGGTGGTGCTATGATGTTTACTATGGCTGTATCACTGGAAATGTAACTGCACGTAGCTGAATCAATAACCGTTAGAATGACCGTGTAATTACCGCCACTTGCATAAGACATGCTCGGCTCAAATTCGTTTGAAATTTGTCCATTTCCCAAATCCCAGATAAATAAGTCGGCATTGGGATTGCTGAAGTTTTCAAAATTTAAAAGAGTATTAACGCAGCCTGCTTCTGTACCAATGCTCGCCGGAATTTCTGGAGCAAAACTAACCCGCACTGTATCCCAAGCTTCCGTTTCGCATTTTGTTGTATCCGTAATATGTAAAACAATTTCGTATTCCCCGCTAGACGGATAAGAATGTGTTTGAAAATACCCGGCATCGGTATAAACCGTGCCATCTCCCATAAACCAATCATATTGCGTACTCGGAACAAATTCAGATCCAACATACACGCTTAAACTGTCGCAATTGGCATAAAGCGTATCGATAGATCGGGCAATAAGGGTATCATCGCTAACCGTTACAGTAAGGAAGGCGGAATCTCTTTCGTTACAAGAGTTAGGGTCAATTCCGATAAGCATTACCGTGAATACCCCTGTATCTTGATAAGTATGTGTGGGGTTCGGAAGATTTGATGTATCTCCATCTCCAAAAAACCATTGAAACTCAACCACATCTTCTAAAACACTTGAAAAGTTTACGGTGAGCGGGGCGCAACCTGTTGCCCGCGGAAAAGCATCTAATTCTACTTGCGTAATGGGCAAACCGATATCGATTTTAACAATTCCTTCATTACAATTGGAAGATGCGGAATTCGGACTAAAGCCCCCAGAAGCAGGGAAATTCCCATTGCCACATGCGGCACAGATTGATTGGTATACGATACCTCTTTCGTCAAATCGACTAGTTCCACCATCGACGTGTTCGGATGCACTTCCTCCGAAGTACGAGCCATAAAGCTGCCCCGTTGCATTTTTATCTAAAACAAAGAAATAAAAGTCGCCTCCGCCTACTGTATTCGATTGAAAAGCATCTGGTGTGAGTGGCAAGCCAGCAATATTTGAGCTACTGAAAGAATTTCGATTGAGGTTGGTTGTTCCGCCCCATCCGGAAACATACACCCTTTCGCAATTATCTACCAATAGGGCCGTGGGTGATATGTCAACGGTGGTAGCACCCGTGCCAAAAGTTGTACTGTAAATAGTGGTACTCAGGTCGTTATCCATTTTATGAATGAATTGTTTACCACCTGCATTACTGAACCCCGCACTGACTATTGGATATGAACCTAAGGTTTGGCCAAGAAGGTAAACATTTCCCTCTTCATCTAAATCTACAAAGTAAACTTGGTCGTAGCTGCTCGTTCCAATAAAACTGGAAGCAATGAGACTCCCGTCACTGGCATTAAGTTTAGATATAAAACCATCACATTCCCCTCCGAGATAATTGGGGTTTAGTGGATTGCCGAGGGTTGGGAAATCTGAACTTTTTGTTCCTCCATCGACAAACAGGTGATTATTTGCATCAATTTTCATGGAATATCCCGCATCATCATCAGATCCTCCAAGAAAACGAGAAAATAATAGCGTGTTTAAGTTCGAATCGAGTTTCAGCACCACTGCATCCTGCTCGCCTTGCAGATTGCTTGCTACACCTAAGGTGGGGAAATCGCTTGAATTTGTGGAAGATGCGACATATATGTTATCATCTTGGTCAACGATGACTTCACCACGGAAAACATCGCCATAATTGAAGTGCAAATCTGATCCATTGTAGCTTAACTGTATATTTAGATCATCATTCAAACCATCATTAGCACTACCTCCAATATAGGTTCCTCCAGTTAGCATGGTGCCTGTCGCATTGAGTTTAAATAAAACCATATCACTGCCACTAGGCAGATAAATACCATTACTTTGTAAGTCAATCAACTGGCCGCCGTTAAAACTGGCATCATAGGGATTGTTGCCTAAAGGAAAATCGCTCGATCCGGTAGTTCCCAGTACAATCAATTCGCCCTTATTATTTACAATCATACTATTGGGCAACTCATTGCTGCTTCCTCCAATATAGGTTCCGTAGGCTAGATTGCCGGTGCCCGCATTATAACAAGATATCCCTATGTCGACTTGGCCACTTCCAGCCGAGTTGGCTGAACCACCAAAAAAATTCTGACTAAATGCGCCTGGAGAAGTTTGGTATTGCCCTGTTATTCCAAAAACAATTCCTCCCGAATAGGCCCTTCCATTCGCGTCATAGGTAGCTGTGAATCCAAAATTATCACTGGTTGACCCGCTAAGTCGAGCAAATACAATAGTAGGGTCAATAACTAATTCATAGTTCTTGTTGTACCCATTGGGGAATTCGTAGCGCAAGACATTACTTTTTTTGTCTAAATCATAATGACAAGGAACTTCAATTTTTTCGCCGTCGATAATTTGATACGCATAGGGCGCAAGCTCTTTCACATCGCCCCATGCCGTGTGGTAATGCAGTTCTTGGTCTATTATTTCTATATGGTTTAAGCCTAGGTACTTAACTTGAATATCTCTTGCATCGCCTTTTGGCGAAACGTAGTATTCATATTTGATATTTTCACCTTCACCAAAAATGGAAAGTTGTATACCGTCATAAAGATTTCGATAACTCACAGTGGAGTAACTTTTCACATCAGTTTGCCATCGTTTGGGATTATTGCCAAGAAAAAAATTGAAAGCATGCGGACTTTTTCCGGAGTAGGTGTAATGAATGTTTGAATTGCAATTCAAAAACTGTAAGCTATATTGATGACCGGTCTGCCCTTTAGATTCGTGTTCATGGTTGATTCTATTATCATGTTGATGATTACTAGGGTAGTCGATTAACCGAAAAGTCAGTTTATCTTTTTCTAAATAGAGATTACCGAAATTTAATCGAGCGTTGTAGAGTATATTTTCTTCCCACTGTCCCTTATTTTCCAGGAATGTTAATTCACCAGCAGCTGCCGGTAATACTTGAATACTCAGGAAGCCGATTAAGAGTGCAATTGTGTGCTTGAGAAACATTGCGCGAAATAAGTTTAATGATTAAATATACATATATTTAGGCTTACTTTTTTTTGAATTTTAACATGATGAGTGAACGAAAAACCGCTTTCCCGAAAGGAATTCCTTATATCATTGGCAATGAGGCAGCCGAGCGTTACAGCTTCTATGGGATGAAAGCCATTTTTGTAGTTTTTTTAACCATGTTTGTTTCCAACGCGGCGGGGGAACTTGATGTGTTTGATGAAACAGATGCCAAGTTTTGGCTTCATCTTTTTATTTTTTCGACATATGGTTTGAGCTTGATTGGCGCCTTTGTTTCCGATGTGTATTGGGGGAAGTACAAAACAATCATAAGCCTTTCCATCATTTATTGTATCGGCCATTTTGTGCTTGCTTTGATTGAAACAAAAATCGGGTTTTTTGTAGGATGCAGTTTAATCGCCATTGGTGCAGGTGGCATAAAGCCATGCGTTTCTGCCCATGTTGGTGATCAGTTCGACGAATCCAATGCGCATCTGATTGATAAGATGTATAATTGGTTTTATTTGTCTATTAATGTAGGGGCTGTAATTGCTTATTTAAGTGCTGAACCTTTATTGAGAAGTGAGTATCTCATTGCACATGATCTGAATGTAGCCCTGGCTTTTGGCTTGCCAGGTGTTTTAATGGTTATTGCTACTGTTGTTTTCTGGTTGGGTAGAAAGAAGTTTGTTCATGTTCCTCCTGCTGGCTGGGCCTTATATCGGAAAGAGTTATTTAGTTGGAAAGGACTTAAAATGTTAGGCAAACTCGCTCCGATTTACATTTTTCTAGCGGTTTTCTGGTCACTTTTTGATCAAACCGCCGGAGCTTGGGTATTGCAAGCCCAGTCCGATTTAATGATAAAAACGGTCAATTTAGGTTTTACTTCCATTGTGGTATATCCTTCGCAACTCGGTGTAATGAATGCCATTTTTATCGTGCTCTTTATTCCGATATTTTCATACCTAGTGTATCCACAATTGCAAAAATATATCCGTTTAAACTATATCAATAAAATGACTATCGGTATGGTTTTAGCGGCTTGTAGTTTTGCATTAATTGCTTGGGTACAAGCACGTATGGATCAGGGTATTGCAATGAATATATCATGGCAAATTTTGGCTTATGTTGTCCTAACTGCTGCTGAAATTTTTGTATCTATTTCATCCTTGGAGTTTTCCTACACCCAAGCACCAAAATCACTCAAATCGCTCATTTTAAGTTTTTGGTTGTTGGCAGTTGCCGTGGGTAATTTGTTTACGGCCTTGGTTAATCTCTTTATTAAGCGAGCCGATGGCAGTTTGATTTTGGAAGGTGCAGAATATTTCTGGTTTTTTACGGCCTTCATGCTATTTGCGGCCATGCTATTTTATAGCTTAAATCGGAATTATATTGAAGAGTATCATATTCAAGATGCACAGCGTGGTCTTGAAGAGGCATAACGGGGGTATTTCGCTATATTGTATTGCAAGATTAAATTGGACATATATTGAAGTTCGTTGTTAAGTATGATTCTTTTTAAGTTAATCTAGACTTGGACTAAAAAGTTTTATGATATATCTTTAGCAACATTAAAAAAACAACCAACACATATGAAAGATTATACGCGTTTATTTGACATTTTAAAATATCAAGAACAAAAGTATCCTCGTAAAGATTGTTTGAATTATAAATACAATGGTAAGTGGAGGAATTACAGTACTCAGGAGGTTAATGAAATAGTTGATAAAGTTAGTAAGTCGCTAATCAAACTCGGTGTTGAAAAAGATGACAAGATTGCTCTGATTTCAAGCAATCGTCCAGAATGGAATTTTGTAGATAATGGTATGCTACAAATTGGTGCCATTAATGTCCCGATTTATCCTACGATTTCTAAAGATGAATACGAGTATATTTTTGATGATGCGAAGATTAAAATGGCTTTTGTTTCGGACAAAGGTTTGTTTGAGAAAATTAACGCCATTAAAGACCGTTTACCTTCTTTGGAAAAGATTTACTCCTTTGATGAAGTGGAAGGTTGTGAAAGCTTTGAAACGTTCTTAAAGCTTGGAGAAGATGTTGATCTCGTGGAGGTGAGTAAGCGAGCTGATAGCATTAAGCCGGAAGAGTTGGCAACAATTATTTACACTTCGGGTACCACAGGTAAACCAAAAGGTGTGATGTTGTCGCATGATAATATCATTAGTAATATTAAGTCGGTATTGACCTTGTTGCCTTTGACAAAGGAGAATATTTCCTTGAGTTTTTTACCCTTGTGTCATATTTTTGAGCGAGTAGTTACCTACACCTATTTTGCAACAGGCACGGGATGTTATTATGCGGAAAGTTTAGAAACTCTTTCAGATGATTTGAAAGACGTTAAACCGCATTTCTTCTCGACTGTACCTCGTTTGTTGGAAAAAGTTTACGACACCATTATAAGTAAAGGAATGGAGCTTACTGGGCTTAAGAAGAAGTTGTTCTTCTGGGCTTTGGATTTGGCTCAAAATGAATTTCATGAGGATTACAAACCTGGACTTAAGTTTAAAATAGCGGACAAGTTGATTTTTAGCAAGTGGAGAGAAGCCTTGGGTGGTAATGTGATTGGTATTGTTACTGGAGCTGCGGCATTGCAAGAGCGACTTGGCCGTGTGTTTAGTGCCGCTGGTATTGCTATTCGTGAAGGATATGGTCAAACTGAGTCTTCGCCGGTTATAACTGTTAACCGATTTGAGCCGGGAAGTTTTAAATTCGGAACGGTGGGTATTCCAATTCCTGGAGTTGAAGTTAAATTGGCTGAAAACGGAGAAATTTTGTGTAAGGGCCCCAATGTAATGATGGGGTATTACAACAAGCCAGAGGAGACAGCTAAGACGGTAGACGAAGATGGTTGGTTACATACAGGAGATGTGGGTACTTTCATTGACGGTAAATTTTTGAAAATTACTGATCGCGTTAAAGCATTATTTAAAACTTCAGGAGGTAAGTACGTTGCCCCTCAAGTGATTGAAGAGAAGATGAAAGAATCGAGGTTTGTGGAGCAGATTATTGTTTTGGGAGAAAACAGAAAGTTTGTGAGTGCCCTGATTGTTCCGTCGTTCTTAAATCTTAAGGAGTGGTGTGAGAAGAATGCCTTAACTTTTCCTTCGAATGATGAAATGATTAAGACTCCGGAGGTTTTAGCTTTGTTTAAAGAAGAGGTAGAGCGTTTGAACGAGAGCTTCGGTAAGGTGGAGAAAGTGAAAAAGTTCGAGCTGCTTACCGACGAATGGTCTGTGGATAGCGGTGAGTTAACGCCGACGATGAAAGTGAAAAGAAAAGTTGTTATCGAGAAGTATGACGCTTTAATTGAATCGATTTACAATGTCTAAATAGGCGCTATTTTCGATAAGAAAATAGTCTCTCAGTTGAATTAGTGATATTTTTCGTTAAGTTCATCGATGAAATGATTTTCAGCTTGCATAATTAACTGGATCATCTCATCTTTCTCGTGGTTATTCATTTTTTCAAAAAGTAGGTATCCATTTTCCAGGATGTCAATACCTATTTGTAGAGCATCTATTTCCTCATCGCTGTAGAAGGCTTTTTCT
This sequence comes from Verrucomicrobiota bacterium, assembly GCA_017853115.1. Lineage (GTDB taxonomy): Bacteria > Bacteroidota > Bacteroidia > Chitinophagales > UBA8649 > JAFMKE01. The sequence goes on along the minus strand of JAFMKE010000039.1, from coordinate 6,138 downwards.
TTTTCCATTTTGGATTTCAGTTCCTTCAATATCTCTGTGGTTCGTTTGAGTAGCTTGCTATCAGTTAAGGAAGTTAGCAAATCTTCCATGTCATTAATAAATTCTCTTAAGTCTTCTTCCGGCAGCTCTGCTATGATTTCTTCAAATACCTTATCCGTGATTGGTAGCTTTATTTTTTTCTTCTTTGCTATATGAACAAGGTCTTTTTCAAAGCGAGAAGCGGCTTTGAAGCTCTTTAAGGTTTGGAATCCAGCACGCAAAGCTTTTGGAAATTGCCAGCCAAACTTGAGCATAATGCCAGGAGCGTCTCCAAGCAGTTTAAGGATATGGCTAGGGTTTTTGATGTGGTGGTCCAAATCGTCGAAAGCTTTATTTAATACCTCTCGATCTTCTTTTGATGGGTATATGTAATTCAGGAAATAGTTTTTGACTTTGTCTGTTAGTTCCTTGCTGACTCTAGGGTTGAGGTCGAATTTTTCATTCAGCGAGTCATAGTCATATCGCAGGCTAACCAACTCCCTGTATTTCTCTATCATTTCATCTAATACCGCTTTCGTATTCATTACATAAATTTAAGGTGATTAAATGATAAAGCGCCACCTATTTGGCGGCGCTTTATCATAGCTGCTAATTGTTTAGTTAATGGCTATTGTTTTCGCTTTATTTTGTAACAATTCATCTCTTTTCGGTAAAGTCAAATAGAGCATCCCATCTTGCGTTTTAGCTTCTATTTTATCTACATCAACAATTTCTGGCATAGTGAAACTTCGATTAAAGCTATTAAAGCTAAATTCTCTTCGCGTGTAAGCCTGCTCATTGCTATTTGATTGACTTTCTTTTTCTGAAGAAATTGTAAGAATATCATCTTCCACTCGAATAGATAGTTCTTCTTTGCTATAGCCAGGAATAGCTAGTTCAAGAGTAAAGGCTTTTTCTTCGTCCTTAATATTTACCGAAGGAAAACTTGGCCGATGGCTCAATGGCTTAAATTCTTCCCCAAATAGCAGTTCATCAAAAATGCTTGTGAGGTTTCTTGTAATTGGTTGATTTCTTTTTACTAAAGTTCTCATATACTAAATTTTTTGTGTTTAACAATGTTTAGTAATGAGGACTCAAAAGAAATACCAACGCTAATTTTAGGACAAAACGGGGAGAATAATAACAAAAGAAGCGTCAAAATGACACTATTTTTTGTTTTTTAATGACATATTGTCTTTACGCTGTTTGTGTGATTGCTTTGTTTTTGTTTTCAAAGCTAGTTATCATATGCATTGCTCCGAAGAAAACACCCGTAAAAATGAGGTCAGAAACAAGGGTTCCACGATAAAAAGGAAGGGCCATGGAATAACATTCAACAAGACCTTGTACTGTTTTGGGATATAAAATTCCTTGCATCCAAACACCCAAATTTGAAACCACGAAGAAAATTAAGCTAGCACTTAGGCTACCAATCATGACATTTGGCGCATTGACTTTTTTAAACAAGAGTTTGCCTAAAATTACAATGAGTGTTAAAGCGAATAGAGAAAAGAATTGATCAGCAGTGAAAAGCGTGAAACCGTCAGCTGAATTATAAATCATATTGTTCAAATACAAATCACTTAACCACCAAGCCAAGCCAGGAATAACTAGTGCTAAATATTTTCTTTTGTAAAATGCAACAGCAAATAAGGCAAGGGCACCCATTGGCGCAAAATTGGGGAAATGGGGTAGTAGCCGAGCAATTACGCCAAAAACGATTATCGCCGTGATAATCAATAGTTTATTTCTTGATGAAAGCATAGATTTCTTTTTATAATTCTAACAAAAATACAATTACTAGCGTTTATTTGCAAATAGATATTTTTTTGGTTGTCAAAAAAAATTAGCTTTTAATTCAGTGAATAATTTTGTAATTTTGGCGGACTAATTTTGAATAGATTAACAAAAAATTAAATCCATAAAGCGTATGTCTGAAACTGCAAAGTTTATTTTAGGTAATGAAACGTATGAATTCCCTGTAATCGTTGGAACTGAAAACGAAAAGGGTATAGATATCAGCACCCTAAGAGGTTCAAGTGGATATGTTACTTACGATGTGGGGTATAAAAATACTGGTGCCACCCAAAGTGCGATTACTTACATAAGTGGTGAAGAAGGTATTCTTCGTTATCGCGGTTATAATATTGAAGAGATAGCTAACAAAGCAAGCTTTTTGGAAGTTGCTTATTTGTTACTAGAAGGAGAGTTGCCTTCTAAAGAAGAATTGGCAAAGTTTGAAAATGAAATTACACACCATACTTTGGTAAACGAAAAGTTCAAATTCGTCTTTGATGCTTTTCCTAATGGAGCTCACCCTATGGGTCAATTAATGACGATGCTTAGCATGTTCTCCGCATATTACCCGGAGGCCTTAAACCCTCACAGAAGTGAGGAAGATAGAAGGTTAACTATTGTTCGCTTATTGGCTAAAATGCCTACGTTGGTTGCTATGATTATGAAGTTTAAACAAGGGCACCCGATAGTGTACCCTAATAATAAATTGGGGTATGTCGAAAATTTCTTGGCCATGACCTTTGGTCATGTGACGGAGGAATATGTAGTTGACCCGGTTTTTGTAAGTGCGATGAATAAGTTGTTGATTCTTCACGCTGACCACGAACAAAATTGTTCGGCATCCACAGTTCGTTTAGTGGGTTCGTCTCACGCTAACTTATATGCTTCGGTATCCGCAGGAGTGGCAGCCTTGTGGGGCCCGCTGCACGGTGGGGCTAATCAGAAAGTATTGGAAATGCTTGAGGCTATTAAAGAAGATGGAGGTGATACGCAGAAATGGTTGAATAAAGCAAAAGACAAGAATGATCCTTTCCGTTTGATGGGATTTGGTCACCGGGTATATAAGAACTTTGATCCGCGTGCTAAAATTATCAAGAAATCAGCTGATGAGATTTTAGATAAAATGGGTATAGATGATCCTATTTTGGATATTGCGAAGCAATTAGAGCAGGCAGCGTTAAGTGATCCATACTTTATTGAAAGAAAACTATTCCCGAATGTAGATTTTTACTCTGGAATAATTTATCGTGCACTCGGCTTCCCTGTGGAGATGTTTACGGTGTTGTTTGCACTCGGTCGATTACCGGGTTGGATGGCTCAGTGGAAGGAGTTGAGAGCAGAGGGGCAGCCAATCGGTCGTCCAAGACAAATTTACACGGGTGCAGCGGAAAGACCGTTTGTAGAAATCGATAAACGATAAGTTTCCCCATACAAATAAAAAAAGCTCCATTATTGGAGCTTTTTTTATGTATGACTAATAAACTAATAAAATAGTTATCTGTTCAATTAAAACAAGCCGTGAAGTTCAGCTTGTACTTTATTGTATATTCCTGCTAAATCCTCTTCATTTTCAACGAAATTCAATTGATCACAGTCAATGACGAGGAGTTTACCTGTTTCATATTGAGCAATCCAACTGTCGTAAAACTCATTCAAGCGTTTGAGATAATCCAGGCGGATGTTTTCTTCATAATCCCTTCCTCTTTTCTGTATGTTGTCAACTAAAGTAGGAATAGATGCCTTCAAATAAATTAACAAATCTGGTGGGGCAATTTGAGAGATTATGGTATTGTATAAACTACGGTAATTTTCAAAGTCGCGAGTGGACATCAGTCCCATTTTATGCAAATTAGGCGCAAAGATTTCTGCATCCTCATAAATGGTTCGGTCTTGAATAATTGTATTGGGATTGTTCTTAATATCGATAACTTGCTGATAGCGACTATTCAAAAAATACACTTGTAAATTGAAAGACCAACGCGGCATGTCGTCGTAAAAATCATTCAAATAGGGATTGTTTTCTACATCCTCAAATTGTGGCGTCCAATTAAAGTTTTTAGATAATAAATTGGTTAAGGTAGATTTTCCTGCTCCAATATTTCCAGCAATTGCAATATGATTAATTTTCTTTTTTCCCATGGTCAAGTGGTCTTTGTTAGTTTTTTTATTTGAAGTAGTTGAGTCCTATAATTTCTCGCACGCCATGCAAAGTTGCACGAGCACTTTTTTGCGCTTTTTCCTTGCCAAATTCAGCAACCTCTTTCAGGTATTTTTCATTGGCTCTGAGGGTAACAATTCGCTCACGAATGGGCCTAAGAAATTCATTGGTGTCTTTGGCTAATTGCATTTTTAAATCGCCATAGCGAATGGAACAATCATTCCATGAATCCAAGAACTGTTGCTTAATCTCAGCACTAGAAACGTAATCCATAATCGTGAAAAGGTTCTTTATTTCCGTCGGCATTTGTTGATTTTTCTCTGTAGGACTTTCTGCAGTTTTCGCTTTCTTAAACTTTTTTGTAATACTCGCTTCATCGTCAGTCAGGAAAATTGCATTATTGTCGTTATCGTCGCTTTTACTCATTTTTCCACTTCCATTCAAGCCGGGTATTTTCACGAGTTCTGAACCAAAATTAAATGCTTGAGGCTCAGGTAAAAAATCAGAATCATATACACGGTTAAAGCGATTGGCGAAAGTTCTGGTCATTTCCAGATGCTGCTCTTGGTCTTTCCCTACAGGCACATAGCTAGCACGATGAATTAAGATGTCTGCCGCCATCAGGGTAGGATAAGTGAGTAATCCTGCATTGACGGTCACGCCTTTAGTACGGATTTTTTCCTTGAAAGAGGCTGTTTTTTCTAATTCTCCTTTGTGTGCAAACATGTTTAAGTACAAATACAGTTCAGCAATCTCTGGGAGATCACTCTGCAAATATATCGTGGCCACCTCTGGATCAATGCCTGCACCCAAATAATTAGCCAGTACATCTTTAACACTTTCTTGTAAAGCAGCCTTGTCATGCTGGGTGGTTAAGGTGTGCCAATCAGCTATAAAATAAAAACAATGGTAATCATGCTGCATTTTCACAAAATTGGCAGCTGCACCAAGATAATTGCCAAGGTGAAGTCTACCTGAGGAACGCATACCACTCAATACAATTTCTTTACTCATCATTTTTATGGCGCCTGTTAAAGTTGGAAGGCTAAATTATTAATTTTTGAAGGTATTTAAGACAGGAATCCCTAGATTTTTTAAATTGTTTATAACTAATATGAAAGCCATCCGAGATTTCCTTTTTATCTTCACCTTTCAAAGAAAATTTTCACATGAAAATCGATAGAAGTCTAATCAATAAGCTTGCGGAACTTTCGAAATTGGAGTTCAATGAAGAAGATGCAGCGGAAATTCAGAAAAATTTGGGGAATATTCTTGATTTAGTTGAAAAGCTTAACGAAGTAGATACGGAAGGTGTGGAGCCGCTTATTTACATGAATGAAAATGTTGATGTGTTTAGGGAGGATAAAGTCAAACAGGTAATAAGCAAAGAAGAAGGTTTGAAAAATGCGCCCGACAAAGATTCAGATTATATTAAAGTACCCAAAGTTATTTCGAAGTGAATATCATAGAACTTCGACAAGTAAAGAAAACTTACCTCATGGGCTCCCAGATTATCCATGCCTTAGCTGGTGTAGATTTGGAAGTTCAAAAAAACGAGTATCTGGCCTTGATGGGGCCTTCAGGTTCGGGTAAATCAACCTTGATGAATATCTTGGGATGTTTAGATGTACCAACTAGCGGAGAGTATATCTTAAACAATCAAGCTGTTGAAAATATGAGCGACGATGAATTGGCTCATGTCAGAAATAAGGAAATTGGTTTCGTTTTTCAAACATTCAATCTTTTACCCAGGCTTAGTGCGCTTGAAAATGTTATTCTTCCATTGATTTATGCTGGTCGTTCCAAAAAAGAACGAATTGAAAGAGGGGAAGAGGTTATGGGATTAGTCGGTTTAGGGGATAGAATGCACCATAAACCCAACGAATTGTCCGGAGGTCAGCGTCAACGTGTGGCTATTGCCCGTGCATTAGTCAATAAGCCCTCGATAATATTGGCTGATGAGCCAACAGGCAACTTGGATACGAAGACTTCTTACGAAATTATGCAGATTTTCGATGAAATTCATGCCAAAGGAAATACGGTCATTTTGGTTACGCATGAGGAAGATATAGCCCAATATGCCAGACGTGTCGTTCGATTGCGCGATGGATTGAAGGAAAGCGACTCATTCAATCGCGGCTAAAAGATAAGCTCCCTTATTACCT
>JAFMKE010000174.1 GCA_017853115.1 Verrucomicrobiota bacterium | reverse complement strand
GGGAGAAAAGTCAAGAGGGAAATGCAGATATTTTTGCTTCCTCGTTGCCAGCGTCCGCTTCCTTGTGCCACTTGTTGATCGCCCACTCGACATCTTCCATGGAATCATACTGCTGTGAAGCGTCCATGTCGATGTAGAACTTACCCTCGATGAACAATGGGCCACCTTCGTCATGACGACCACCTGATTGAGTGCAGGGATAGATGTAGTAGTCACCATAAGTAACCCAATCATCAAACTCTGCCATATCCCATTCTTCGATGGTTTCCCAGTCGCCATTTTTGATATTAACAATTTGGCCGAAACCTTGCTCTTCTTCCCAAAACAGGTTGAACTTAGCATCGGGGAACTTTTCACTTACCTTGTTCAGCCATGCCAAAGGTGGAGCCCAAGCAGTTTGGAATATTATCTCTTCGTCGCCATCCTCAAACTCTTGATCAAGGTCTGGACTCCATTTAGTTCCCCAGTTCTCGACTGCCCAATCATACCAGTTGTTTGCACCATAAAGTTCAAGACATCGCTGTTGATCTGCCTCTGTCATAGGCAAATCAAAAGATTCATTGTCTAGTTTGAGGTTTTGATCTTTAATCTGTTTTTGCTTCTCTTCTTCTGTGACAACAGAGCCAGCCCGATACGCCCTAAGCTCTGCTGGCATAGGGACATGAATATTGAAGTCTAAGTGACCTGCGCTTTTTAGCAATTGCTGGAGGACTTCTGTTGGTCCTGTGAGCGTATTATTAACCCAATTTGGCATATTGATCCTTTAGTTAGATGTGAAGCTCGCATAGCTGCGAACTATTGATTCGCCGTCCACGATCTCAGGTTCAACGCTGTATGTCAAACCCTTTTGTTCCATGGCTCGATGAAAGGTTTCCCAATCGCAATCCTCCTCTAAGAAGGCATACCCACCAGCTTTATAAGAGAAGGTGCTGATCTTGTCAGCGATGTTCAACCTGTTGATTAGTTTCATGGGCACTTGCAGCCACCCATGAGCAACGTCGTGTTTTGAATGTAGCTTTATCATAGTAAGTTTTCCTTTACGTATTCATCTTGGCAAGATTCGCAGCTCCAGTCAAGAGCATAATACGCACCGTGTTTATTGAATTCTTTAGTAGTAATCGTTTCATTGTTGCCGCACTCACGGCATTCGAGTTCAAGAAGGCGTTCGTCGCTCATGGAATAAGTATGGACTATCAGGATTAAAACGCAACAAAAAAAATCAACTTAATGGTAAAAAAATTTTTGCCAAATACATACAAAATGCTTGACAGAATCTGAAATTTTGGATAAAGAGGGATTATCTGTAAACCTTTGAGTATCAAGGGTTTACACGGGGTGGGCAGCTGCAAGCCCTTGATATTAAGGGACTTACAGCTTATAGTTTATATTATTAGTAGCCCATTGTGATCCATGCCTTGAATGAACCCAGTCTTTTCTTTGATATATTATATTGTTTCATAATAACTTCATCATCAGTGTTTTCTTTAAGGGATTTGTAAATTTCTTCTTTTTGGGAGTCGGAAAGCAGACTTTTAGTGTTACCTATGGTTTGCCTTGGGAATATTGCATTCAGTTTATTGTTAGGCAAACATCCCAGTTCCAATTTGATTTGCATTTCTGAGATGATGGATGGCATTCTCATGATAGAGCTATCGTTGGTAATACCAAAGATAATCATTGGAGTTTTACGAGAACGATACTTACATTTAAAAAACAATCTGTAACCATGCTGTGATGCTATTTTTGCAAAATACAAAATCATGGCTTTGGCTGCGCCATATTTTTGCTTGAGACAATAAAGTCTATAAGGAATGCTGTCTTCTATTCGCCATATAGTAGCAAAAGTAAAAATCTGCAAGCTCTTTCTGTCATTTGGAAAATACAAATCATCTATGATATCTTGAGTAGGCAAACCACAGTAATCTTTCCATGCAAAATAACTTTGGCCATCGCGCAATTTACCTTCTGGGTTTGAAAAGACATCTCTGTGGTATATCATGTTGTCATTTCCAATTAGATTTTCCCTTCTGATCAAGTTGCTATAATAAACTTCAGCATTTTTTTCAAAACATTCTAAGTAAAATTCATCCTTGCCAAACTGAGAGCTTGAGGCTAAAACATCTTTTTCAAATTGCCATAAATCCCCCGGCAAACTTTGCACATAAATAGATTTTTGATTAGCAGCAAATTCATAGTAAAGATTTGTAACTGCTGTGCGAGTGATATCTTTAGCGAGCTGACCATTTATGTAGTCCATATTATTCGATTTTTAGGGTTTTCTTTTTTGTGTCGTCTTCATTGACAACACTTATAAGATAACCCAAATCGATTTATATGCAAGTATTTTTTTGAGAAAAAATAAAAAAAATTATGGCACGGTCTTTGCTCTATGTTTTGATGTAAAGCGTTGAAAATCAAGGGTTTACGCGGGTTAAGCGCTCGTAAGTCGTTGCCTACGAGGGGTTTGCGAATTATTATCTGTAGATTGGGTTTTGCCAAACGAGTTCAACCGTTGAATCCACATTCTGAACGTAGACGCTTCCCTCGTTTTGGGCGGCAAATTCGATTGCCCTATCCAGCCCGTTCTCTTCACGGGAAATAGGGAACTCACGCCACTGAACAAAAAATGGGTTTTGTTTATTGACCCACTTTTCAGCGAATCCGAAAGGAACTAAGTATTTTTTCATATTGTTCATGCGTTTAGCATAGCATAAGGGGTAGGACAAAAACTGTCTAACCCTAAAAAAACTTAAAAAAGTTTTTTTAAAAAAAGCGTTGACATTGCATAAGTTATTGATAATCAAAGGTTTATGTGGGTTGGGCCGCTGTAAGTCGTTGATTTGCAGGGTGTTACGCGAAAGAGTTAATTTGAAAAGTTTGTCAACAAAAAAAGGGGAGGGAGCCGAAGCTCCCTCCTTGTAACGTTTGAAAATGCACAACAGTTAGGCAAGAAAGTCAACTATAATTTATAAAAAATGTGGCGTCCGATTTTGACGGTTGGAGTTTTGCCTTTGGCCCAATATGGAGCCTTGATGTAATCGGCATAGTAATGGTTGGCGTTGCCGATCTTGGAGCGATCAATGCGGTGCATATTCTTGGCGAGGTAGATTGCCATTTCTGCTTGCGGGACATCTAGCAGATGATCAAGGTCTGAGATCTTCTTGCCATTCCAACAAGAGAACTGCCATTTAGCTAAACAGACTTTTTCCCATGTTTGCTTGCGGTCGATTGCACGTTGAGCGATGACGGCTGCAACGGCTCCCATTCCTTTGTCACCTTCACCCCGTGCTTCGGCAAGGATCGTAATGGCGACCACTTGTTGTTCTTTAGTAAGTCCAGACTGTGCGCCCAGTGCCGTGATTGATTGTGATATAAGAAGGACATATAGTGCGATTGTTTTCATACGTATAAGATAACAGAATTTGAGCGGGTGTCAAATGTTTTTTA
>JAFMKE010000173.1 GCA_017853115.1 Verrucomicrobiota bacterium | reverse complement strand
CCCACTCGAGTTGATCAACATCTTAGAGTCAAGCGAACACCCATGAATAAAAAGAAGAGAAGAAAGATTTTTCGTCAATTCGGATTTGGCTTGACCCTTCTTTTGATTCTCAATGGTACTATGACTATTCTTCGTGACATCAAGGATAACTTTATGGTGGAGATTTGGAGCGAACTGAATATTCACTCAGACTTTAGCATATTTGCTCAAATAGAAACCATAACCAGTGTGGTCGTTTTGCTATTGCTGATGATTCTGGTTTTTGTCCAAAACAGTCGCTATGCTCTCGTACTCTTAAACGGAATCATTCTTCTCAGTTTAATATTGGTTATCGGGGCTACTTTTTTCTATCAACAGTTAAGATTAAGTGGTTTTACTTGGATGGTGCTTCATGGGATTGGTTTGTACACGGCATACATAGCTTTCCAAAGCGTTTACTTTGAACGACTGATTGCTGCTTTAAAAATTCAAGGGAATGCAGGCTATTTGATTTACATGGCCGACTTTGTGGGTTATTTGGCAAGTACAGTTATTCTGATAGGGAAAGAAGTGCAACTTTTCCCCCAAGAATGGTCAATATTTTTCATTCAACTTACATATTGGGTAGCAATTGCGGGTATGTTAAGTACCATTTTATCTGTACTATACTTTAAATTCGTTCACGGAAAATAGATTCATGATTCCTCAAAAAAAATATGATTTAATAGTTGTCGGAGCTGGCATACTCGGAACTTTCCACGCCTATCACGCAGCGAAAAAAGGATTAAGTGTTTTAGTTCTTGAAAAAAGCGATCAAGCACGTGGCGCAAGTGTTCAAAATTTTGGTCAAGTCGTACCGAGTGGTTTAGATTCTGATTGGCAAGGCTACGGTAGAAAAAGTTTAGCCATTTACAAAGAGTTAAATAAACGTTGGAACTTGGATATCGATGCTTCAGGAAGTTTTTATATCGCTTCGAATGATGAAGAGATGATTTTAATCAATGAATTGCATACAATCAATCAAGAAACTGGGTACTTATCTGAACTGTTAAATGCAGCAGAACTGACAGACCGATTGCCAAGCTTAAAGAAAAGTTATGCAAAAGGAGGACTCTTCTTTCCGGATGAGTTATCGGTTAATCCACGAAAATTGATTCATCAAATACATCATGGAATGCAGGCTGATGGTTTGGCTGATTTTAAATTTAACTCGCTAGTAGTCAGCCTGAGTACTCAATTCGATTTAAGCTCAGTTTATTTGAGTAATGGTAAGAGTTATAAAGGTAGAAAGATTATCATCTGTAATGGAAGCGATTTTCAAAGTTTGTATCCCAAGATTTTTGTGCAAAGTGACCTGCAAACAGTGAAACTACAAATGCTTAGACTAGTACATCAAGAAGCAGTAATAAAAGGAAATATACTGACTGGGCTTTCCATTCGTCGTTATGAGAGTTTTAGAGAATGTCCATCATATAATAAGATAAAAGCGCAAGGCCCTCTTGATAAAGAACTAGATGATTGGGGAATACATATTTTGTTTAAGCAAGAAAAAGACGGAAGCATTATACTCGGCGATTCACATGAATATCTGGATGCTAATCAGCAGGAATATTTTGATAACTCTCTTCAATCACGACCGCATGAATTGTTTATTCGAGAAGGGAAAAAGATAATGAACGGACTTCAATGGGAAATAGATGCCTCTTGGGCTGGCTATTATTCTCAATGTAAGCAAGATAAAATTTTCAATCAGGAAATTGAACCAAACATACACGTCGTAACAGGAATTGGCGGGAAAGGGATGACCGCTTCACCCGGCTACGCATTAGAAAATATAAATAGAATATATCATGATTAAGTTACTGGTTTTTGACATGGCAGGTACTACGATTGATGAGCAAAATGTAGTATATAAAACCCTTCAATCAAGTATCAACGAATTTGGATATCCTGTATCGCTTGAGGAAGTGCTGGCTAAAGGTGCAGGAATGGAAAAATATGATGCCATTCAACACATCGTTCGTGAAGCCTTTGATCCGGATGTGGAGGACGAAAAACTTGAGAATATTTTTGATCACTTTAAGAAAAATTTAAAAGCCAACTACAAAGATCTTAAGGTTCAAGAACAAAATGGAGCTTATGCCACTCTTCACGAGTTAAAAAAGAAAGGTAAACTCATTGCACTAAATACGGGATACAATAAGAAAACAGCCAAATCATTGTTAAAGAAATTAGAATGGAAAAAAGGTAAAGCTTATCATACCCTCGTAACCGCTTCTGACGTTGAAAATAGCCGCCCAGCTCCTGATATGATTTTTAAGGTCATGGACAAACTGAATGTCAAAGATGCAAAGGAGGTTGCTAAAATTGGTGACTCTTGTATCGATATCATTGAGGGGAGAAATGCAGGTTGTGCATTGTGCATAGGTATTACATCGGGAGCTCAAACCAGAGAACAACTTTCCGCGGTAAACCCTGATTTCATTATCGATGATTTAAGCGAGTTACTGAATCTTATACCTTGAGTTTCACCCCTTGAAATCTTTGAATAGCCTGAGGCTGCCATAATCCGTTCTCCATCTGAAAAACATGCTTAAAGCCGACCTCTTCCAAAGTTTTGAGTGCTAAATTAAATCCAGCAGATATTTCACTGGGTACGTGTGCATCAGAATTTATAACGACTGGGATGTCTAGTTGATTGGCTCTATAAAGAATCCAATTCGATGGATATACTTCTTGTGTTTTACTTTTATACCAACCTCGGGTGTTTACTTCCAAAAGTTTACCAGAATCTTTAATAGTTTGTAGTGTTTCTTCCACCAATTTGATGTACCAGGATTCATCCTCACTGAAGTATGGTTTGTAGTAGTTTTGAATTTTGATTTTATCCAAATGCCCAACAATAGTAGGTTTCGCAATGCGCACCATTTCTTGTGTCAATTCAAAGTATCGAGTGAGCACTTTTTGAATGTCGCCATCAAATATTTGGTGTAATCCTTTTTCAAATTTCTCATTACTACCATCAATTTCCCAAGGTGTTTCGGTATCTAAAAAATCGATAAAATGTATTGAGCCAATAGTATAATCTAGGTCTAATTTTATCATTACTTCCTCGAGAGAACCAGTTACATTTGGAATATAATCGAACTCCAGGCTCTTATATATCTCTATTACACTTTTCCATTCTTGTTTCAAGGCTTGAACCCCTCTTAAATAAGAAGGCAGCGCTGAAGCCTGCATCGACCATTTAGACTCGTATGGAATTGGAGCGTGACTGGAAAAACCATAGCTGGGTAAACCTTGATTTACAGCTTCAAGAATGTAATCCTCCATTGGTGAAGCACCATCGCAATAATTGCAATGACTATGGTAATTAGATAAAATGTCCATTAAACAAAGAACGTTAAAGAAAATGAAAGTAAAGTTAGATAGTAAGCAAATCTCCGTTAAATACGTGTTAGAAAATGAGGTGAAATATTAAGTAAATCGAAAGAATAACTCAACTTCCCCAATTCTC
>JAFMKE010000038.1 GCA_017853115.1 Verrucomicrobiota bacterium | reverse complement strand
CAAAGGTAATCCATTCCTAATTTGTAAGCAAACTATTCCTTTGCAGTTATGCAATCTGCAGACTAGTTATAGTTCTCTCAAATTTTACTTATTTCTCTCCAATAAATGCATGCAATATGGGGCTTCTCCAGCTTTTGTGCGCTTTTACTTGGATGTTTTGGAAGCCCGCATTTTTCATTTTCGCCTCCACTTCAGGTGGTGTAAGGAAAGTCAACACGCTTTTAGCTAAATAGGTGTAAATCTTTGTACTTCGGGAAAGTATACTGCAAAATGGAACAATGAATCCGTAGCTCAATACGCCCCAATATGCCTTCGCCCATCCTTTATTCGCCAACGAGTAATCGTGAATACATAATCGTCCTCCTGGCTTGAGTAATTTATACAAGAGCTCAAGTGATTTTTCATAATCTGGCATATTCCGTAAACCATAAGCCATAAATATGGCATCAAAGCTTTCCGCTTCAAAATCCAAGTGCATAGCATCTTGCAGTTCGAAATTCACTTTACCGGCTTCAATCTCACTGGCAAACTTCTTGTTCGCTTCTTTGAGCATACCCTCTGAGTTGTCTACCCCGATAATACTGCCTGTTGTGATGTGCTTTAAACAGGCAGCTGTTGATTTGCCTGTGCCGCAGCAAACGTCCAAAACACGTTCATCACCCTTTAGCATTAGCCAGCTTGCGCTGTTGTCCAGGTCTTCTTGATACCCTTGGCTCAAATAGGTAGCGAAGTCGTACATGGCAGACACCTTGTTAAATTCCTTTGGAACTTGTGCTTTGTTTTCGATAAGGTTCGCGTTTGTCATAGTTTATTTAGTTAAGTGCGTTTTTAAAAACTTCTAAGGTACGCAGTCGGGCTGCTTTATGATCAACAATAGGCGAGGGGTAAGCCTCACTTTCTAATTCTGGAATCCATTTTTTTAAATACTCCATTTCAGGGTCAAACTTCTTTTGTTGGCTCTCCGGATTAAATATCCTAAAATAAGGCGCTGCATCACAACCACTTCCTGCAGCCCATTGCCAGCCACCATTGTTAGCTGATAAATCGAAATCTAACAACTTTTGCGCGAAGTAAGCTTCTCCCCAGCGCCAATCGATAAGTAAATCTTTGATGAGAAAACTCGCCGTAATCATTCGAACGCGATTGTGCATAAATCCGGTTTCGTTCAATTCCCGCATACCCGCATCTACAATCGGAAAGCCTGTCTTTCCCTGACACCAAGCTTTAAATTCTTCTTCATTGTTTCGCCACACTATCTGGTCGTATTTTCCTCGGAACGCATTGTGTGCCACATGAGGGAAATGCCAGAGTATCATCATATAAAATTCCCGCCAAATCAATTCATTTAAGAAGCTTTCATTTTTAGCTTGAGCAATACGGGCTAATTCCCTGATGGAAATTGTGCCAAAGCGAAGATGCACGGCAAGCCTCGACGTTCCTTTGATCGCTGGAAAGTTTCTTGTTTGATCGTACTTCTTGATTATCGAAAGTTGAGGTTCTCTATCAGGAAATACTATTCCAGATGGCTTAAATCCCAGTTTGTCAAGCGAGATAAGCTCTTGAAAATCAGTTTTAAAGGTGTTAGCAACGAAAGTTTCGCTTGGATATGCAGCGAACGATTTATCGGTCAAATGGCTTTTCCACTTTTTTGAATAGGGTGTAAAGACTACATAAGGCTCACCATCGTCTTTCACTACCTCACCTTTTTCGAAAATCACTTGGTCTTTATAAGTCTTGAATTCAGCATGATTTTCCTTGCAAAACTGAGCAATAGCCTCATCTCGTTCCTTTGCATATGGTTCGTAATCATGGTTGCAATACACCGCACGGACATCGAATGCCTTGAATATTTCTTTATAAATATCTAATGGTTTGCCGTGGTATACATGTAATCTGCTGCCAACAGCTTGAAAGGACTTGTTCAGCTTTTCTAATTCTTCGTGGATGAATTCCACTCGAGCATCCGCTTTGTCTTCTAGTTTGTCAAGTATTTCAGAATCAAAAATGAAAACGGGTAAAACAGGATGTTCTCCATTTAATGCTTGAAATAAGCCGTGATTGTCGTGAATCCTTAGATCTCTTCGATACCAAAAAATACTGACGGGTTCTCTCATTGTTTTAAGAACAACGCATGAGATACATTTGTTTTTAAAATATACCAGCCCGGACTTAAATCATGTACGGCTATCGGATGTATTGCTTCACTTCTTATGCTCATTTGCTTCTTACCCAGCATATCATAGATGCTTATTTCATGAATATTTTCTCCAGAAACCTGAAGAAAATCTAAACATGGGTTAGGGTATACCTGTATCGCTTCACCATTGGCAATATTCAGGAGGCCAACGGATAGTAAGTTAATGCTGGTTTGATTAGAACAGGCTTGATACGCAAAATTTAAATTGATTGTATAAGAGGCTTCAATACCTGTTATAAGGCATGTCATAGAATCTTGGTTTGCGGATAGAATTTGCAATCCGTTGCTTACCGTCCATGCCAAGGAATCATAAGCCAGCAATTCACTGGCAAAAACGGTAAAAGTATCTCCGAGGATCCCATCGTATCCGAAACTGTTTAAATTAATATTGTTGTTCAGAACACCTACTACGAGATCGATAATAAAAGTGCTGTCGCAACCTTGGATGTTGGTGTAGTTAAACACAAAAGTATCGCTGTAGTCGACGAACAATCCTGATGGAAGTTGATAGTTCTCATTTTCACAAATAATCGGATTGATCATTGTGGTATCGGGAGCTGAGAATTGGACAGTTATGCTAGTTGCGCTGTCACAAGAAAAAGCGGATCCATTTGCGATGGTATCATTAAACAGCGTATCGTTGATGAAGAAAACATTATTGAAGAAAAAAGTATCTCCTTGACACAAGTTGAATGTGGCGCTGCCACTCACCGTACTTCCAAAGAAGACTGTTCGTTGTATAATGCTGTCGCAGTTCGCATTTGTTTGTAGAACACTTGTGTATGTCGTGTCTGTATTGCTGGTAAAACCATCGGGGAAGATATAGATAGAGCCGAGGCAAGCGGTAATCGTATCGCGGATATTGTAGGATGGATTCTCTATTAAGTTTAAGACATTGGAGGTATCGCGACAACCGAAATTGTTACTTGCTACCACCAGGTAGTTTCCTGGCGTATTTACTTGTATGCTGTCATTTGTAAAACCTAAGGTGTCATTATCCGCATACCATTCATAGCTATAGTTTGAATTGTTCGTAGCAAAAAGTGAGGAGAAAGTACCTTGGCAAAAACTAGTATTACCTGTGAGGTTTACATCTGGCTGTAAATAAGCATAGCTGCATTGTTGCTGTTCAATGATTCGTGGGCTTGCACTCAGCGAATCCAGAAATTCGTCCCAAGCCAAACATGAGTTTTTTAATTTAAAATTCAGCCAAAGTTTGAGATAATCGCTGGTGATATCTTGTTGCTCTGCGCGTGATAAAGATCCTGTACCGGTTGTCAATTCGCCAAAATCGCAATTGAAGTTGGAGTTCGCAAAATAACAGTGCGAGCCATTGGTAATAGAAATAAAAGTCTTACAGTTGCTCGCTGCATTATTGTAAATCGGTTGGTGATTTGATGAAGGCGGGGTTACTCCATCGCTGCTACCCGAAAAAATTAATACATCGTGCGTGACATTACTTGCAGCAGCGATTGCCGAAGGGTTGGTTTCCGCAGGAGCAAGTCCAACAACAGCTTTCAAACTTGGTGAATTATTGTTTGCCGCACCAATAAAGGTGGCTCCTCCACCCATGCTGTGTCCCATAATGGCACTTGATGACCGTACATGCAGATAAAAAAGAGAATTAGCATCTCCATTTTCTGCTTGCATACGAGTTTCGACAAGCGCTAAATCGAGGCCAAAATCTTGATGACTAGGTGCCGGCAACAAATTGCCTTCTGTTCGCGGGAAGGCAAGGATATAGCCTTCGGGAGCCAAATCTTCCCAAATATTTTGATAAGCACTCCAGGCCATGGCAAAACCGTGTCCGAAAACTATGACAGGAAACTCGCCAGGGGCCAAGGCTACGTCGGTACCCGCACTTAAAGCTGGATAATAAATTTCAGTTTGAATTTGTCTGCCTGACCCACCGCCGCTTCCAAATCCTCCCGAGCGAGTAGGGTCGTTGAAGGTAATGGTTGTGTGGCCTACGGCATAATTTTGGCCTATTAAATGAAAAAATAGAAAGAAATTCAGCGCAAATAAGTAGAGCTTTTTCATATTTCTTGTCGGTTTTATGTAAATTTAGTGCTTGTAAATTACAAATTATGAATAAACTATACTTGAGCTTTTTATTTTTGATAGGATTAGGAACTACTTACGCCCAATCAGGCAATCAAATTATGGTTGCTGCGCATGATGAAGTCAATCTTTTTGCACAGAACAGAATTGTGGTAAATGCCGTTTTCCCGGATGAGCAAGTGGCTTACCAAAACGTCGAAATGCTTATGACTATGGAGTGTATGAATGGCGATTCCTGCAGTCATTGGGATTATGATTTGGATGTTTATGTGGGAGATTCAACTGGGGTAATGGATTCAACCATAGCTTCCATAGATACGGTAAGTTCAAATCCCGTGGTTTTGGATACGACCTGGAATGTCTTTGAAATAATTAATTGGCATGAATTGGGGCGTTATGTTACGCCTTATGGCAATTACATGAATTGGAATCAGGAAGGATTTGATGGTTCTTGGAAGCATATCTTGCGTTATGATGTGACTGATTTCTCTCCATTGTTTAGAGGTAATACCCCAATTCGGGTATACTTTCATGGTTGGCAGCAAGGATTTCGTATCAGTGTAGATTTTGTAATCACCGAAGGTAATCCTACCAGAGATGTGGTGAGTATTGAAAATGTTTACAGTGGTGGTGGGTATTCAAATTTTGCCCAGTTCGATGCTGAACGTACGCCAGAAAAACGCGTGATGCTTCCTGAAAATGCAGATGAAGCAAAACTGCGTGTTATTGTGACAGGTCATGGTCAGGCGGGTGAGTTTACGCCGATTAATTATACCTTGAAAGCCAATGGCAATACAGTGCGTGTGGAAGAAATTTGGCGAGATGATTGCGATGAGTTACAATTGTCGCCTCAAGGTGGAACATGGTTGATTAGCCGAGCCAATTGGTGCCCAGGTGATGCTGTTGAATTTCATGATTTTGAATTGACCGACTACATCCAAGGATCAGGAAATAATAAGTACATCGATTTGGATATTGATTTCCAGAATTACACACCATCTGCTGCGGCTTCTTATTCCTTGTCTGCTCAGTTCATTACCTACGAATCGTACAGAAGAGATTATGACGTATTGCTAGATGAAATAATAGCGCCTACGAGTAATGATAATTTTACCCGCTTCAATCCCGTTTGCGATAAACCGATTATAAGAATCAAGAATTATGGGAAGCAAGAATTAAGCTATTGCGAAATAGCCTATTGGGTTGACCAAAGCAGCAAATATTATTTTGATTGGACGGGTAGTTTAATGCCTGGAGAAACAGCGGATGTGGAATTGCCGAATATGAATTGGATGAATCTCAATCTGAGTAATTTGGAATTTTTTGCAGAGGTAAACTGGCCAAATAATTTACCTGATCAGTTTGTCCATAACAATCAGAAAAGTACTTTATTCGAAATTCCTGTTGTATACAACACGAATAGTTTAAGAGTTCGTTTTAGAACGAATAACAAGCCGGAAGAAAATGCTTTTACCATCGTGGCAGCTGATGGAACAGTGGTAGCTGATGAAAGCACGTTTAACGCGAGTACATTCAATACATTCGACTATTTCTTGAGCGATGGTTGCTATACTTTCGAAATGACGGATTACGGCAGCGACTGGGAAGCTGGAGATGGTTTAAGTTGGTGGTATAATACGCAAACAGGAATCGAATCTTCAGGCTTTGTAGAGTTTAGAAACGGAGCTAATAATCAGATTATTCAGACATTTACGAGAGATTTTGGAGCGAGTTTACGTTGGTCATTCTTGATTAATGCTGATTTGCAAAGCTTACCGCACAATAGTAGTTCTACCCAGAGTTTTCATCCAGAAACTACACCTTACACCTCGCCAAGTGGTGAAGAATTCCTTCAAGTGTATGATACAATTTGGATTTCGGAAGACAAGGTGGTTATTTCTGCGAATGCGCCCACAGGAATAGAGGATACAGATGATGCGTTCAACCTGGATATTTATCCAAATCCTTCGAAAGGGGTGGTTTCTATTTTAATGCTGACACCTCAGGCACAAGAGGTAGAAGCGAAAGTATATGATTTACTTGGTAAGAAAATGGACGAGTTCAAGCTGAACACGAATCAATCCCATGGCTATCAAATGGGAGAATGGAATCCTGGAATGTATGTGTTTGTTTTCGATGTAAATGGAAGGAAAATTTCAAGGAAAATAAGTTTGTTTGAATAATGGCGAGTGAGTTAAGAAATTTATCTGAAGTAAGTTCTGAGTTACCCGATGCAAGTGACTTCAGCTTTGGTATTGTCGTGTCGGAGTATTATTCGGAGATTACGGAAAGTCTTTTACAGGCTTGTCTGGATACCTTTGCTGAGCAAAACGTAAAGCAAGAAAACCTTATAATTGAGTATGCTCCAGGTACTTATGAGTTGCCTATTGCATGTCAGCGACTGAATCGCTGGCATAAGGTGGATGCTGTTATTGCATTTGGCTGTGTAGTAAAAGGGGAAACTGATCACGATAAATACATCAATCATTCCGTAGCGCAAGCTTTGCAGGATTTGTCTATCAAATATGGTAAACCTTTCCTTTTTGGCGTTTTAACGCCAAATACCTACCAAGAAGCTTTAGATAGGGCAGGTGGCAAACATGGAAATAAGGGCGTGGAGGTAGCTGCCGCAGCACTCAAAATGGTGGCACTTGAAAAGAAAATGGAACAAGATGCGGGATAGTATGCTTGTTGTGGCTACTTGTTTGTTGAGTGTTTTTTGTGCTCAAGGACAAGTAGTAAAAAAAGCCTTGTTTCTTGGGAATAGCTATACGTATTACAACAACTTACCGCAGTTGGTTGATAATTTTGCCCAGGCTGCAGGTAATGATTTGATTTATGATTCCAACACACCGGGAGGCTATCAAATGAATCAACATGCCTCTAATCCTGTTACTTATCAAAAAATTAATCAAGATGATTGGGATTTTGTGGTGATACAAGGACAAAGTCAAGAACCTTCCTTTCCACCTGCTCAAGTTGCCAATGATGTTTATCCTTATGCTGCTATAATCAATGATAGTATACTCAGCGCCAATCCATGTATTGAGCCAATGTTTTTCATGACTTGGGGAAGGAAAAATGGAGATGCGAACAATTGTGCCTTCTATCCGCCTATTTGTACTTATGACGGCATGCAGCAGCGATTAAAAGAGTCATACATGGAAATGGCAATGGATAACGATGCTTCTGTGGCTCCTGTTGGGGTAGCATGGAAAGCTGTGCGTGAGTTGTATCCAAGTATAGAGTTATATAATCCAGATCAAAGCCATCCATCACCAGCGGGTTCATATTTAGCTGCAGCGGTGTTTTATGTTAGTATGTACAGGGAAAGTGTGGTCAACAGTGCGTATGCCTTTAGTTTAGATTCTCTAACCGCCTATCGTTTGCGCGATGTGGCAAGTTCAACAGTATTGGATAGTTTGCCTGTTTGGCGAATTGATGCCAACGACCAATCACTAGCTTTGCCTTCAGATACTGCTTTATGTGGTGATAGTTTAAGGATTACAGTGAGCGGTGATTATTTAGATTTGTTGTGGTCCACTGGAGAAATTATGCTTCCTTCAATTACCGTAGAAAGTTCAGGGATTTATAGTGCCGTTTCTACTAATGCGAGGTTTTGTGAAGTGCAAGATAGCATAACGGTGACGATCAATAATGCGATAGAAACAGTTGAGAATTATACGGCTTGCGATTCGCTTATTCTCTCAGGCGCGGTGTATTACGCAGATACGATAATAACCGAGTCGCTTACCTCAGCAACTGGTTGTGATTCTTCCTTCACCCAACAAATTAATGTAATTGAGCCAGCAGAAATTTCCTACAGCTTTGTTGAGGTAAGTGGGGGGCAGGATTTCCTTTACATAGAAAATGCAAATTACGATTCCATCTATATTTTTGAGAGCTTGTGGGGCAATAGTGCTATTAATCAAGATACGATGTTCTATAATTGTCAATTCTTTGGTTATGCTTTAACATGGAACAGCTGCGGAATGGATTCGGTTAGTTTGAGTACAGTTTGTGGTTCAATTGATGAGTTAAGTTCGGATTGGCAGATTGGTCCAAATCCAACAAACCGAGAGCTAGTGATTGCCAATTCTACAAATTTGGGTTTTGCAGCGGGTATTTATGATATGCTTGGACGGCGAATGGTCGAAAATAGTTATGGTAACTCAAGTCAGCAAGTTATGGATATAAATGCTTTGACTTCGGGACAGTACTTTCTAGTTATCTATGATGCGGAAAGGAAAATACTCGGAAAAAAAATGATTCAGAAAAGATAGTTTTATGAAGTTGCATGTTATTGATACAGGTTTTTTTAAGCTGGACGGTGGAGCCATGTTTGGTGTAGTACCCAAAAGTTTGTGGAGTAGGTATCAGCAGCCCGATGAGAATAATCTATGTACATGGGCAATGCGTTGTTTGCTTATTGAAAAAGATGATAAGCGAATTCTCATTGATACAGGAATGGGGAATAAGCAAAATGAAAAATTCTTTAGTCATTATCATCCGCACGGTAATACCAGTTTGCTTGGGAGTTTAAAAGCCAAAGGTTTTTCTCCGGAAGATATAACTGATGTGGTATTAACCCACCTGCACTTTGATCACTGTGGAGGAGCGGTTTCCAAGGATGCTGATGGGAACTTATATACCACCTTTCCTAATGCCACTTACTGGAGTGACAAGGAGCACTGGAATTGGGCAATCAATCCTAACGCACGGGAGAAAGCTTCGTTTTTGAAAGAGAATATCTTACCTATACAAGAGGCAGGTCAGTTAGAATTTGTGAATGAGTATACCAAAATTATTCCCGAATTGACTTTTGCTTTGGCCAATGGACACACGGAGGGTATGTTGATTCCTTACATTCAATTCGGTGAAGAAACGATTGTTTTCATGGCAGATTTACTGCCTTCTCCGACCCACATTCCGTTAGCATGGGTTATGGGTTATGACGTCCGCCCCTTAGTGACTGTTCGTGAGAAAGAAACGTTTTTGCAAGAAGCGGTGGAGAAAAACTACTTGTTGTTTTATGAACATGATGCGCAAACGGAGGCATCAAGGGTAGTGGCCACAGATAGAGGAAATTATAAGGCAGGTGAAACGGGTCGATTAGAAGATTTCATAAACCTTTGAACGACTGCGTTAATTTGCTGTTAAAAATAATAGCAACTAGAAAGAGCAAGGATTTCGATATATTTTTGTACCAAATTTGAGTTATGGAAGATTTTGCACCAGTATTTAAGATTTTTGGCGGTTCATTCTTAGCAGGAATAGTATTAGCCTATCTCAAATCATTTATGAAAAAACCATCCAGTTGGTTTGTTGAGATTTTAGCCAATGCTCTCGGCGCCCTGTTCATTTTTTCAGGCTTTGTAAAAGCCATTGACCCCTTGGGTACGGCCTATAAAATGAAGGATTACTTTGATGCCTTCTCTCAGTTTACTGGTTGGAGTTTCGAATGGTTAGCCAATATGAGCACTTTCTTAGCCGTTACAATGATTGTATTAGAAATTGTTTTAGGTGTTGCACTAATCATAGGATTTAAAAAGAAATTGACTTTGGGATTGTCTGGTGCAATTATGGTATTTTTTACGATACTTACGGGCTTCACTTATCTTACGGGATATATTAATCCTGATTATTACGACGTGTTTACTAGGCAAGAATTGAAAGCTGCCGGTGAAGATATTCAGGTGTTTGTTGCTTATGATGAATTGCAAATGAAAGTAACGGATTGCGGTTGTTTTGGCGATTTTTTAAAGCTTAAGCCAAAAGTTACTTTTTTGAAAGATGTCTTTCTCCTTTTTATTCTAGCAGTTTTAGTTTGGGGGGTGAAGCATATTCAACAATTTTTTGGCGGTCTTTTTTCTTGGGTGAAGGTTGCAGGAACAGGATTATTCTTTTTGTTGTTCTGCTTCAGCAATTATATCTGGGGACTTCCAATGGTTGACTTTAGGCCGTATAAAATTGGTAATGATATCAACGCGCAACGAATTGAAATTCCAGATAAACTTGAATATGGTTTCATTTTTAGAAATGTGAACACAGGAGAGGAAAAGAGAGTTACTATGGCTGAATATTCGGCCTATAAGGAAGACCCACAATGGGAGTTTACGAACGAGCAAGATAACATCGTTTTGGAGAAGGGAGTACCTGCAAAAATTGCAAACTTTGGCGCTTATGATGATGATGGCTTTGACCAAACAGATGATATCTTGTTAAACGAGGACTACAGCTTTTGGGTTTTATCTAAAAGTTTGAGTAAGTCTAACAAAGATGCTTGGGAGGATTTGAATGAGGTAAATGCATTTGCTGAAAAGCAAGGCTTGAATATGTTCGCATTTATGACCTCTAGTTTTGAGGATGCAGAAGAATTTAGGCATGAATATCAGTGCGCTTACCCATTCTATCAAGCTGACGAAACCTTTATAAAAACTGTGGTGCGTTCTAATCCCGGTTTAGTTTTATTGAAGGGCGGAATAGTCATGGGTAAGTGGCATTATTCGGATATTCCGAGTGAAGACCAAATGGCTAAGTATATCGAAAGTTTAGATTAGGTGTTAAAGTTTCTTTTCCAGCGAAGTTTATCTGGGCTGTCAGTGCTCCTTGGTGTAATTGTTATCATTTTTATTCTACTTCAATTGATACCAGTTAATGCGGAGCAAATGAGTCTTGGACAGAATGCTGATGAAGAAACGGTTATGGCCATGAAGAAGAAATTGCGTCTCAATTATAGTCCTGCGCAACGCTTGTGGTTTTATCTTTCTGACTTATCTCCCGTGAGCATTCAAAGCCATAGTAATCCTGATGCTCCCTTGTATTTAAAAAACGGGGATTATCAGTATGTCGAATGGCTGAAATTCAAGCATAAAAGTATCGTGCTAAAGAAACCCTATATGGGTCGATCATTTCAAAGTGATAAGCCAGTTTTGGAGATATTGAGACGAAAATTAGTCCCAACGCTCATTTTAGCATGCAGTGCTATCGGAATCGCGAGTATAATTGGAGTTTTGCTAGGTATATTATCAGCTTTAAATTACGGGACATTTATGGATAGGGGCTTAATTAGTCTATCTGTCCTAGGCATATCGATTCCTAGTTACTTTTCGGCACTAGTTTTAGCGATTGTTTTTGGGTACTATCTTTCCGATTGGACCAAGTTAAATATTACTGGTCCCTTGTTAGATGTTTCCGACGTAGGAGAATATTTCATTAACTGGAAAAATTTGATTTTGCCTACCATCGCATTGGGGATAAGACCTGTTGCTATTATTCTTCAGCTTACCCGAAATAGTATGTTGGATGTTCTTCGAGCAGATTATGTTCGAACTGCCAAGGCGAAAGGCTTGTCTGAGCAAAAAGTAATTATAAAGCATGCTTTGCGTAACGCATTGAACCCGGTAGTTACTTCAATAACGGGCTGGTTTGCTGCGCTGTTGGCTGGTGCTTTTTTTGTAGAATATATTTTCGATTTTAAAGGTTTGGGACACGAAACTGTGCATGCTTTAACTATGTTTGATTTCCCTCTGGTGATGGGATCTGTTTTGATTATTGCATTTAGTTTTGTTTTTGTAAATATTCTGGTTGACATTCTATACACTTATTTAGATCCTCGAATTAACATCAATGGCTAAAACACTATTTCTTATTGGATTTATGGCTTCAGGAAAAAGTTCGCTGGGTAGTAAAATAGCCCGACAGTTCAACATGGATTTTCTTGATTTAGATGAAGCTATTTCAGTTCGTGAAGGTCATTCGATTAATGAGTTGTTTATAAAACATGGTGAAGAAGGATTCCGAAATATTGAATCGGATGTACTTAAAGAACTCGATTTAGAGAATAAAGTAGTTGCAACTGGTGGAGGAACGCCAATTTTTGGTGATAACATGCTGTATATGAAAAACAATGGAGCCGTGGCTTATCTTGTTGTTCCTACATCCGTTATTATTGGTCGGCTCAGACAAAATAGAGAGGAGCGTCCCTTGGTCAAAGATTTAAGCGATGTTGAATTAACAGAATTCGTTGAGAAGACCTTGGAACAACGCAAGATAATTTATAGCCAGGCAGACATCTTAATTCCACATACAAAATCATGGACGCTGCTTAAAATGGAGCTACAATTTCTTTTAGGTTAAAAGAATAATTAGCCTTAATCAGATAAGTATATTGCTTATCTGATTAAGGTTATGTTACCACTTAGACTTTCTTTCTTGTTTGTCAGTGCTTTGATGTATTCAACGTAATACGTGTAGGTGCCTATTTCGGCTTCACGTCCTTTATAAGTTCCATCCCAGCCTTCGCGCCAGTTATCCGTAAAATAGATTAATTCACCCCAACGATTATAAATGGAGAATGCAAAGCTGCTAAAACCTTCATCACAGGTGGTTACTGCCCGGAAGATATCATTAGTTCCGTTTTCATTCGGGCTAAATCCAGTAGGAGCTAGCACCACACAATTACCGATACAATCTTCTATGGTAATGTTGATGGTATCGCTTAACAAGCAATTTGTTCCATTTTCTACAAAATTTACAATGTAGTCACCGTTATAATCTGGAATAACACTTGGTCCAAACGCTCCTGTATTCCATTGATAATCACGGCCGTTGTAATCTATAGTAATTACATTGGTCTCATGAATACATAAAATCGTGTCAGCCAAAGGATTACTTACAGGTGTTGGTAAATACACACCTAAGTTTACATCCTCTTGATAAGCATTTCCACATTCATCAACCATAATCACTGTATAAACATTTTGGTGAAGACTAGTGTCAAGATTGAAGCTCAGTTCGCTGGAATTTGCACCAATATAATTGGAGTTTCCAATCAAGCTCTGATTACCCAGTCCTTCATCAATAAACCATTCGTAGCTTACCATGTTGTTTGCGTCGATGCTAATCGTTTGCGATAAACCATCACACACAGCAATGTCTTCAAGCGCTTGGTAGTTTCCTATGAAATTCACATCCAAAACAGTGACGATAACACTATCACAATTATCAACTGACGGTAGGTTTACACTATAACTTCCCGCGGTATTTACGATAGTTCCATCAGGTAGTGTGTAAAATTCGTCTTCACAGATTTCTGCAGAAACAGTACTTTGGTATACAGGCCAGCCAGTAACACTTATGGTATCGGTATTGATGCAACCGAGTATATCTGTTCCAATCACCTCATACAAAGTTTGACCAAGATTCGGATTGAATGGCACGTTATCAGTTACTCCGTTGTCCCAAGTATAATTAACTCCCGGAGTGCCTGAGCCAAATAAACTAATAGTGTTATTTATACAACTTGCATTACTGATAGCTGAACTGTTCGCCTCAACGTTAGGAAGAGGGGACACGAAGAGATTGATATTGAAGACTTCATTAATACATCCACTTGGTACATGGAAACTTGTATCGTTATACACACCGGTGGTCCAATAGCTTTGTCCATTCACCAGCAGCGTGTCTCCATCACAGATGGTAGTATCAATATTTACAGCGGTAATACTATCTATCTGGAGGTTAATCACATATTGTATGCTGTCACAGCCGCTCAAGCTATAAAACAAGGTATCGAGGTATAATCCTGCAGCATTGTATGTAATGCCATTCACCGTCAGACTTTGACCCTCGCAAATGGTAGTGTCGATATTTTCAATATTGAAACTGTCGATTTGTAGGTCAATTTCAAACTGAATACTATCACAGCCGCTTGCGGAGTAAAAAGCTGTATCTCGATAGAACCCTGCTGAAGAATAATCCACGCCATTCACTGATAGAATCTCTCCTTGACAAATAGTAGTATCAATTTGTACTAAATCAAAACTATCTACTTGAAGATTTATAGCGTATTGAATACTGTCACAAGTTGAAAGTGTATATCGAGCTGTATCTAAGTATGTACCTGTTTGATCGTAGTTAACCCCATTAACCGTAATGCTTTGTCCTTGACAGATCGTCGTATCGATTTGCACAATTTCAAAACTATCGATGGATAGGTTAATATTGTATTGGATACTATCACAACCACTTATTGCATAGAATGCAGTATCCTGATAGAATCCAGAAGCATTATAACTTATTCCATTTACCGTGAGCGTTTGCCCTTGACAGATGGTGGTGTCAATATTTTCGATTACAAAACTATCTACTTGTATATTAATGACAAACTGGATGCTATCACAACCTGTATTGTTGTAAAATGCAGTATCAAGATAATTTCCTGTAGAATTGTAGTTAACTCCGTTCACCAAAATACTTTCACCTTGACACAGAATGGTATCGATAGATTCAAAAGAAACTTGCTGAACTACAATGTTTACGTTAAACAAGCTATCACAGTTATTTACAGTTAGTAAACTATCGACGTAGCTCGTATCCTGCGAAGGGATAAACGTTGCACCACTTGGCGAAATATACGATTCTCCTGCACAAAGTATCGTATCCACATTGGTGCTGAATACCGGATTAACTGTTAAGAAAGTGGTTACGATAGAATCACAACCGATAGAGTTAACAAGTGAATCAATCGATATCGTGTCATTCAATGGACTCACTACTTGTCCCAATGGCAGAGTGTAGGTTTCACCTTGACAAATGGTGTCAAATATTGTGTCTGTAAGGAGGGGAGCTGTTAAGGTAAAACACATGGTATCCGAACATCCGTTGGCATCAGTCACGCCAACGCAATAAGTACCCACGCCTATATTATCAAGTACATATCCGGTAGTATTATTTACATCGTCCCAAACCAAAGTGTATGGACCAACTCCACGATCTACTGTGACACTAAGGTAGCCATCTGTTGCGCCAATACATGTAGGATTAAACAATGAATCTTCAGCAACAAACAATGTATCAGGTTCAGGTATAAATGCAGAAACTGTGTAAGTACATCCCACATCATCGGTTATTAATACCTCATAGTCTCCTCCTGGAAGTGCGGTTGTGGTATTACTTGTCAGAGCGGACCCTAAAGTTGTTCCACCACTTGGACTCCAAACGTAATCGAAAGGTGGAAT
>JAFMKE010000172.1 GCA_017853115.1 Verrucomicrobiota bacterium | reverse complement strand
GTCGTGGAAGGACATACAGATAATGTTCCGTATAATGGCACAGGTGTGCTTAAAGATAATTGGGACTTAAGTGCAAAAAGAGCAACATCAGTGGTTCGTATTCTTACTAACGAGGGCGGAGTAGCTCCAAATAATGTTTCAGCAAGTGGCAGAGGAGAGTATCTCCCACTAAACAAAAATACGACAAACGAAGAAAAGGCGATTAACCGTAGAACAGAGATTGTCTTGTCACCAAAATTAGACAAAATTATGAATATCCTAAATAAGGAATAAGTGTCGACTGACTCAAAGGAAATGTCGTTTTTTGACCACCTAGAAGAACTTCGGTGGCGAATTTTCCGAACAAGTGGTGTGATAGTATTGTTCGCCATGCTTTCCTTTATTTTTAAAGGGTTTGTCTTCGATAATATAATATTTGCTCCTACCTACCCAGACTTTATCGCTTATGAGTTGTGGTGTAGTTTTATTCAGAACATGGGCTTGTCTGAAGCCTTATGCCTGGGCAATCTTGACTTTACAATCATTAACACCGAAATGGCAGGACAGTTTATGGTCCATATCAAAATTGCCTTTGCTATCGGATTGATTATTGCCTTCCCCTATCTTGTCTGGGAACTATGGATGTTTGTTAGTCCAGGCCTGCACATGCATGAGGTAAAAGCTTCTCGGAAAGCGATTTTAGGAAGTGCTGTTTTGTTTTTCATCGGCGTGTTGTTTGGCTATTATGTTCTTACTCCATTTTCTCTCGACTTTCTATCCAAATACAATGTAAGTAACTTGGTAAATAACACCTTTACATTGACCAACTACATCAGTTTTATGAGTACATTGGTTTTGGCCAGTGGAATCATGTTTCAATTGCCTATGGCCGTTTTTTTACTAGCTAAAATGAATATTCTTACTGCACGTATGATGCGCGAATATTGGAGATATGCGCTTATTGCTTGTATAACTTTATCGGCCATTATTACGCCACCAGATGTAGCTTCGATGTTTATGGTAACCGTACCCTTGTATTGTTTGTATTTACTTAGTATTTTAGTTGCTCAACGCATAAATCCATAATTATTACCATGAAAATTTATATCGGCTCCGATCATGCAGGTTTTGATTTAAAAGAAATTTTGATTCAATACCTAAAAAATTTAACATACCAAGTTGATGACAAAGGCACTTTTGGACCTGAATCGGTTCATTATCCTAATTATGCTCATGCCGTTGCTGAAGCAGTTTCATCTGATCCAACCAGCCTAGGTGTTTTAATTTGTGGAAGCGCGAACGGAGTTTGTATGACGGCAAACAAACATAAAAATATCCGAGCTGCCATTGCATGGCAACCAGAAATAGCTGCGTTGGCTAAGCAACACAACAATGCTAATATCCTCTGCCTACCCGCACGTTACCTATCTGAAGAAGAAGCCAAGGACGTTTTAAATGCGTATTTAAAAGCCGAGTTTGAAGGGGGTCGACATCAAATTCGTGTTGATTTGATTTAGGATTTGATAAGTCAACATGAAGTTTACGATTTCATGACTAGTAAGTAATCTTCTTCTTTGGTTATTCGGGCATTTATTGATATTTTTATCGGTCCAATCCATGTAGTATGAAGAAGATTTTAATATCCGTTTTTTGTATCCTCTTAATAAATGTTGTTTCTTATAGTCAATGTACTTTAGCGCCTATAGCCTTAGTAGATTCATTGATAGATTGTGGGGACTCGGCTGAGGTGTTTCTTTCTGGGTTTACGCCCGCAATATCGGAGGAATTTTCGGCTACAGGGCCAACTGATCCAGGATGGCAAACTACTGCTGGCGCGGTATACAACAACCCCTTCATTCCAAGTCCACCGTTTCCGGGATCAGGAAACCCCGATGGTGGAACATACTTTTGGATGGGCGCAACCAATGTCTTACCCGCGGCATTAGTTACCACGCCTTTTGCAGTAAATTTTGGAGGACAAATTTGTTTCGATTTCGTTTATGCCATACAAGGTGGGCCTTCTGGAATTGCAGAAGGACCTGATTTATCAGAAGAGGGAATTACTTTACAATATTCTCCTGATGGCGGTACTACATGGATAGACATCACGTATTTCATGCCGAATGGCGAACAATTACCAAGTAATCCTGGGCCAAATTTCCCCATGACTAACCCACCATTTAGTGCTTCTGGTACGCCTTATACCGTATGGAATTCAGTTTGTATTCCCATTCCAGCCGGAGCCAACGGACCCAACACCTCATTCCAATGGATTCAGGAATACAATTCTGGTTCGTGTTGTGACCACTGGGGATTGGATAACATTCAAATCAATCTAGCCAATCCTGGATACTCTTTCTACCAGAATGGCGTGCTAATAGATACTAGTCTTTTATATGTTTCGCCAACAGATACCACTACCTACGAAATAATCTTTACCAATGGAATTGATGACACCTGCATAGGTAGTTATACGGTAAATGTAAATCCAACTGTGGCCATGGATGATATTTTCACCTGCGAAGGAACTGCGGTTGGGGATACTTTATCTTTGACTGGAGTTGCACCATGGGCACCAGTAACTTGGTCTCCAGCTATTGGCCTAGATGACCCAAATAGTCAAACTCCCTTTGCTAATCCGCCTAGCCCTGGTCCAGATATCACCTACACCGTTACCTCAGCCTGTGGCTCAGATTCGGTTGTTTTGTCCTTTTACCTAGTAGATGCCGTGGCGGAAAAAGATACCGTTTGTCCAGGAGAGGTCAATCAGCTTTTTGGCAATGTGACCGGGATATCTCAAGATTGCTTAGAAAGTTACACCTCCTTTCCTATTCCGTTTTATAAAGAGTTTAGCACTTCAACAACACCTGCCAATTTTTCTAATGCCAATAACGGAACAAGTGCTGTTATTCCTTTACCTTTCCCATTTGAGTATTATTGTCAAACAGTGACGGATGTTCGTATGGCAGCTGATGGCTATTTAGTTATGAGCTCCGCTGCCTTTCCATCTTTTGCCAATAATATAACCATGCCGGCCAACCTACTACCGAACAATATCGTTGCGCTCATGTGGGATGACTTAGTTGACTCTTCTGGATTGTCCAACTACTTCGTAACAGGTACTGCACCTAATCGGAAAATGGTTTTTGAATACGACTTAGTTCATAACGGCGGGACACCAAGCACGGAACCTGTGCAAGGACAAATCATTTTGCACGAGTCGACTAATTTCATTGATTTGATTTGTGAAAACTGCACTAGTGATGCAAGTGACCCTTCCGCCACACAAGGAATAGAGAATAGCACGGGCTTTGTAGGCCAAGCTACTCCTGGCCGAAACAATTCGAATTGGCAAGAAATCAATGGAGGTTACCGCTACATTCCCAATACGAATAGTGCTACCGCACAAACGGTTTCTTGGAGTCCTACTACCAATTTGTTCGGTGCAAATACCTTATCACCTCTTGTCACACCTGACACCACTACACAATACACCGTAACAGTTATCAATAATGAGGATTCTTGTACTTATTTTGATAC
>JAFMKE010000171.1 GCA_017853115.1 Verrucomicrobiota bacterium | reverse complement strand
TGTATATTTTAAAGCAAGGAATTTAAGATCTATAAAGGACTTAGGGGATTTCCTTGAAATTCTTTACACTTTACTTGGCGCAAACGCTGTTTTTTCATATTCATTTGGGTATCAAAAATGATATTCATTGATATCTCTCCAGTAATATTGGAGCGCATATTCAAGCCGCCGAGATTCACATCACTACTCACACCAAACTGATAGCGGGTGTTCGAACTACCGAAAAAGCCTGTATGCCCAACCATCAAAATCATTCCATTGGTATTGAGCAACTCAAACCTACTGGCCTGAAAATAAACACCAAAATATAAGGGTTTAGAAAAATCTTGCCTATTACCATATACATGACGCTTGGTTATATAAACATTAGACCCTAAGGTGTAGGTGCTAAATGGCGCCTGAAACTCGATCATAAGCTTCGGGTTTAAATAAACACCGCTGTTATTAAATCGAAAACTTAAACTACTAAATGACGTATACTTCCGAGCAAGCCTTTCCTCCAAACTATTAAGCGAAACATTGGGAGAAGTTAAATGATTAACAGAAAAAGAAAAATCACCTGAAACCACCCGACCCATATTCGCTTTGAGTACTGTTCCGCTCGACAAATCAAAATAGTTTCTTGTCCCTTCAACAGACGGTATAAACGCTGAAGGCGTATTTAAATAGCCCCCTTGCGCATCAATTTGATCTGTGAAAACAAGACGGGAAAAGTCAACACCAAGGTTGTTGTACGAAAATCCCATACCGAAATACATATTAAAATCATCATTCCCAGTCGGAAGATGCCAAGAATAATTAAACCCCGCATGGGTGTGTTTATATTGACCTTCGCCTTTAAAACTCTGAAAAATATTCGCACTCAATCCGCCAACTAAAACATTGCCAAAGCGTTTATCAAGCACTAAATTATACGAGCTCAAAGGACCAGGCAATGACTTTCCTGGAACATTAAACCATTGATTTCGATAGTTTAAACCTATTCTCAAATCCTTTTGACTACCAGAATAGGCAGGATTCATATAAATCGGATTCAAATCAAATTGTGAGAATCTAAAATCTTGTGCAAAAGATATACTGCAAGTAACAAGCGCTATGTAAACGAATAAGTATCTCATAATTATTTAATCAATGTAACTGAACCAATATTTTTTCTTCTCTTCTCGTAGGACTTTCCTTGCCACACCTCATTATTTTCAAAGACTGCATCAATCTCCCATATATAAACATCTTGAGGTAATAAAACACCTGTTTCAATGTGGGTTCCATTCCATGCCTCAGCCGGCGAACCATCTTCTAGCAGATCAGAATACCAAACAATTTCTCCCCATATATTGTAAATTGAAATTTTGTATTCTTTTAGACAAGTTCCTTTTGGCTTAAATATTCTAACCTCATCTGTACCTAAAAGAGGACTTAATGCATTAGGCACGTACAAATTATTATCCGCATATTCCACCCGAATTGGCTCAATCAAGGTATCTAGGCAACCATCTGCACTTTGACTGATTAGTAGCACTTCATACAAACCTGCCTCTGGATATACATGAATAGGGTCAGCTAAATTGCTGCTATCGCCATCGCCAAAATACCACAAATACGAATTGCCGTTAACAGAATTATTTTGAAAACTCACCTCTATCGAACCGGAACATTCTGCATTAAACTGAGAAAAACTAAAACCAGCTGCAGAACCTTCAAAAACTTCAATTTGCACAGCATCGACATCAAAGCTGCAGGAATCGGACGAGTATACATACTGTGTAATTGTATACGTACCCGGATTATCGTAAACATAACTAAAGGACTGAACTGGGGTGTTCAATGGATTAACACCTTGTCCAAAATCATAATACGTGTAAGCATTGCCCACAGAATTGTTAAATATAGTGAACGGTTCACCAGGACAAACTTGTGCATCCGATAAACTAAGTCCAGCGGTTACTGTATTCGGGAAAATTGTAATCAGAATTTCCTGGGAATCTATACCACACTCATTAACACTAACAATTATTACGGTATCCACAACATTGACATTACTCAAGTTGAAAAAAGTAGCGGTAAAATCAGCTGTACCCAAATAAGCTTCCTGAGTTCCATCCTCAAAATAAACAAATATTGAATCTACATTGCTAAAGTTATTATTCGTAAAATTCACGCTCAAAGGCGAACAACCGCTCAAAACATCGGGATTTACTTGCGATAAAGGAGGCGATTTAACATAGACAGTATCTCGATGAATATCTATCTCTTGACAGATTGGACTTTGTACAAACAATTCTATAATATAAAACGTATCCCTTCCATTCGCGGCTGGCTGATAAATGTAGGGATTCGATGGAATAGCATTAGTTAAAAGTGGATCACCATTGCCAAAATCCCAAACATAATCAAAGTCAAGACTTGGACTAGCTGGAGCATAATTAATGACTACCTCCAATGGCCCGCAGCCTTCATCCGGATTAATCAGAAAGCTAGCATCCGGGGATAAAGCTATTTCAATTTGACTAGAAAAACTGTCGATGCAACCAAAAGCTGATTCCACAATCAAGCGAACCGTATATATACCTGAAGAGGTATAAATATTCGTTGGATTCACGCCAACTCCCGTATTACCATCACCAAAATCCCAAGCATATGACACCCCGTCGATAGTATCTAAGGTGAACTGAACCACAGAGTCCGGACAAGATACTAAAGGATGCGTGAATACAGGAGTTGGCAGCGGATGAACTACTAAAGTAACTGATGTATCATCAAAACAGGTATTACTGCCTGTTACAATAAGTTCTACTTCAAATGTATCTACCAGAGAATATAGATAAGCAGGTTCGGATTGGTTAGAAGATCCAAAACTATCGCCGAAATTCCAATCCCAATCTACTATACTACCTGCAATCGGATCAGACAAATCATCAAAAAATGTAGTATCCCCAATACAGGTTTCATTAAAACTAAAGCTGGCTAAAGGTGATGCTAATACTGTAAACTGCATAGTATCACAATTTAAACATGTACCTGCTCCAACACAATACGTTAAATTGTAGATACCAGCACCTGCCTCAGAAGGGCTGAATAAACCTGAGGAATCAACGGCAACTCCACTCCAAACACCTCCTGTTGATGGGAAATAATTAGTAATTAAAACATCTGCGTCGTTATCACAAGCTTGTAAATCAACCCCTGCATTTGCTAAAACAGGAGGAATCACCGTCACTACCAAACTATCTGAACTCGTACATGTATTATTATCCGTAAACGTATACGTCAAGGTAATCGTATCTACTCCATTCGGCGTAAATACTCCCGATGAGTCTACTCCTTGTCCACTCCATACACCTACTCCGTTAGGGCCTGTCAATGGACCGTATCCCGTCAATACTTCCGCTATCGGCTGATTACACAAAGTAATATCATTCCCAGCCTCTACCACCGGTAATGGGTTCACCGTTACCGTTACTACCTCCGTATTCGCACATCCATTGCTATCTGTAACCAATACCGTATACGTCGTCGTAACTGCTGGCGAT
>JAFMKE010000170.1 GCA_017853115.1 Verrucomicrobiota bacterium | reverse complement strand
AATACACCCATCATATCCACAAGGGTAGGAGGTATAGAAGATATCGTGTTGGAAAATGAAACGGCCTTGCTGGTGGAGAATAATAATCTTGACCAAATGACCCAGGCTTTACAAAAACTGGTGGAAGATGATGCCTTACGCAAGCGAATGAAAAAATTGGGCTTTGAGCATGTAGAGAAGAAATACAGTTATGAAACGCTTTGCAGCAACATGTCAGCCCTATACGACAGCCTGGTTGCCCAAGATATGGATAGAAGCAATAAATAATTATCTTTGCACTCAATTTTTAACCCTTGATTGGATGAAACGCACAAACGGCTTATGGATTTTTTCGCTCATTGCAATGAGCGTTTTACTCAACTCCTGTAAGTTGATGTTTCCCAACCGCATGTTTGCTGAAGGGAATTACGAATATTTTAGCGTTGACCAAGAAGTAATTGAACAATACACTATCGAACGAGGTGATGTGTTGACCTTAGAGATTTATTCCCGAGAAGGCTTCGACCTGATAGACGTTCTTCCCAACGAAACGGGAGGCGGAAGTAGTCAAGAGTCCGGTGGGCAAATGAATATGATGGGCGTTGGTCCCAATGCTGGTTTGGCAGGCCGAAATTATTTGGTTGAACAAGATGGTTATGTCGATTTACCGTTGTTCGGCCGAACCTATGTTCTGGGTTACACGGAGAACGAATTAGAGGATTGGATTGAAGAAAAATGTGCGGCTATTTTTAACGAACCCTATGCTGTACTTAGGGTAATTAACCGAAGAGCCTTTGTTTTCAAAGGCCCTATAGGCTCTGTGGTGTCTCTTAATGCAGGACCAACAACTTTACTAGAAGTAATCGCAAAGTCGGGTGGGATAGAAAATGATTTAAAAGCATACGACATCAAAGTAATCAGAGGCGATTTGCAAAATCCCGAGATTATTAAGGTAGATCTTTCGAGCATGGAGGGATTGAAAAATGCCAATTTAATCATTCAAACCAATGACGTTATCTATATCGAGCAACGTTTTAGATATGCTGGGGCTGTTTTAAGAGAAACAACACCAATTGTTTCGTTAGTATCCACTATCGCTACACTAATTGTCTTAATAAACAGGTTGTAAGTATGGCGAGGGGAAGTGTAAAAAATCTGGGCGAAAGAAAACAGCTCAAAAATGTACTCGAAGAGTTCAATTTCGGTGTGTTTTTACACACCACGCAGAAATCTCTCCTTTGGATCTTACTCTTCTTTATTGTTTCTATTGCGGTGGCTTTGTTTTACTTAAGGCACACCCAACAAGTATATTCCTCAACTACTACTTTAATGCGTAAAGTGACAACGCAAACACAAATTTTAGGAGTTGAAGAGTTATTACAAGAGGATAAGTCAGAAATTGATATTGAAATACAACTATTAAAATCGAAATTTCTCTTAAGTGAGGCACTGGATACTTTGCCCCTGCGAGTTGATTACTATACCAAGGGAAGAATAAGCCAGACAGCTTTTTATAAGAATGCTCCAATCGAGGCGGTTTTTGTTGATGCCAATGAGCAAACGGAAGAAGTAGCGCTTGAGCTGCTAACGGAGAATAAATTAACTTACTCGCTAGATTTTAAAATTGATTACACCGATTATTCATATAAAGGCGAGTTTGGTAAATTGCTGAAAACGCCATTTTTTGATGTAACTATTTCCACTGTTGATGATGGAATTCAAGCCGGCCAGTTATATGTAATTAAACGACGAAATTATAGCCAGGTAATCGATGAGATTGTGGCCAAATTGGAAGTAAGTCCGCTGAACTATAATTCAAACACACTTAAAATAACCTTTGAGGACACCAACCCGCGGAAGGCCTATGAAATAGTAAATACCTTGTCACAATATTTTATAGAGTTTGATCGCATCAAAAAAGGGGAGAGCATCCAAAATACCATTGCCTTCATCAATGAGCAAATCGATAATTTTGGCAAACAATATTTCTCTGCCCAGGATTCTTTAAAGAAATTTCGCCTTCAAACAGGGTTTCTTGATCCAACGCTTCAAATGGAAAAGAACCTGGAACAAATTGAACAAATTGAATCCGATTTAATAGAGGTCGAAGTTAATCAGAGCTCACTTAATTGGTTGAAAGAATATTTAGAGTCCAAAAATGATTTAACAGCGCTTTTAGGTATAATTTTAAGTGATCAATCTCTAAATTTTCAAGGAAGTGTAGAAAGAATTATTGAGCT
This sequence comes from Verrucomicrobiota bacterium, assembly GCA_017853115.1. Classification (GTDB taxonomy): domain Bacteria; phylum Bacteroidota; class Bacteroidia; order Chitinophagales; family UBA8649; genus JAFMKE01. Next base: position 1,349 of record JAFMKE010000170.1, on the reverse strand, counting down.
ACAAGACGAGAGAAATTTAAAATTACTTAATGTCACTCCTGATCACCCCACTATTTTATTGATTAACCGCGAATTGGCCGAGTTGAAACTCAATTTACTCAGTCAAATTGAATTAGCAAATGAAAAACAACAAACGGAACGGCTTGCCTTAAAAGAAAACTTGCAAGAGGCTTATGCCTTGTTGTATACTTTGCCAGATTTAGAATTTGATTATGCTGAAATACAAAGGGACAATGAGTTAAAGCAGGCATTTTATCTCGGTTTAGTGGAAAAGAAAAACATGTATTTGATTTCACAAGCAGGTATTGTTTCGGATTACATTGTTTTGCAAAAAGCCGCTTTGAATGAGAAACCCATTGCACCGAATGTGCTGTTGATTCGTTTAACAGGTGTGGCTGTTGGATTTCTACTCGGACTAGCTTTAATTATTATTCGCTATATCATACATACTAAAATTGCAACCTTGAATGAAATTGAGGGTAGTTGCAATGCCAACATTTTAGGGATTGTTCCCAAACATAAAGTGAACCTTGAAAGAAGTGCTATAGTAGTTACTGAAAACCCGAAGGCGCTTATAGCGGAAGCTTTTCGCTCCATTAGAGCAAATATGGAGTTTCTAGAGGATAAGAACGGGTCTAAAGTGATTACAACGACTTCAACTATTCCGGGAGAAGGTAAAACCTTCGTAGGAATCAATTTAGCAGCAATTTTTAGCTTATTGGATAAAAAAGTAATCATACTTGACTTTGACTTAAGAAAGCCGAGAATTGGCAAAATTTTCAATTCTGACAGTCAAAAGGGTATAAGCACCATTATTATAGGTCGAAGTACGATACAAGAGAGTATACAATCTACTGGAGTGAATAATTTGGATTTTATTCCTTCAGGACCGGTTCCGCCTAATCCTGCTGAGTTGATAAATAAGAAAGAGACAAAAGACCTCATTGAAACATTGAAGCAATCCTACGATTATATTTTCATTGATACACCGCCGGTGGGACTGGTTTCGGATGCTTTAGAATTAATGCAAAATGCGGATTATCCGCTCTACGTGCTTCGTGCAGATTATTCGGAACGCGCTTTTTTAGAAAATGTGAATAAGCTAATTTTTGATAACGAGATTTTTAATTTATCGGTAATTGTTAATGATTTTGGTAGGGGCGCTTCTTCTGCCGCTAGTCGATATGGTTCCTATGGATACGGTTATGGATACGGTTATGGATACGGATACGGATATGGTGCCAAGTATTCGGATGGTTACTATTCGGATGTTCCCCAAAAAGGAGAAGGTTTGTTCCGCTCATTTGTTGGACGTGTAAAAAAACTCTTTAAGGCATGATTTCTTATGC
>JAFMKE010000037.1 GCA_017853115.1 Verrucomicrobiota bacterium | reverse complement strand
ATCAAGGCAAAGGTAAGACCAGTTAATGGAGCCGCTTTCACATGACCCAACTTGGCTTTCAAGACATTACTACTGAATCCATAACAAACCGTAGCTAATACAGCTATTAAAGCATAGAAATCCAAGGTAAATAGTTTGTCGGCACCTGGCTTAACGACCAACAAAGCAACGCCAACCAAGGCGATAACAAGTCCAATAATCTTAGCCAGGGTAGGCTTAAATTGAAAAAACGCCCAACCAAACAACATCGTAAACAAAGGCGTGAGTGTATTGATTATGCCTGTCAAACTGCTATCCACATGGGTAATCGCCAGGGGATATAAATAGGACGGAATACCACTTCCCAACAAAGCTACAACTAGCGCATATTTAACCTCTTGCTTACTGAAACTTTTCAAGGCCTTGGGCAAAAATGGAATGAGAACAAGCGCAGCGAAAAGAATCCGCAACATGGATACTTGAATGGCAGAAAATGAATCCAAGCCTCTTTTCATTAAAATATAGGAGGAACCCCAAATAAAGGCCAAGGCTATAAGCAAGGCAATATTCACAGAAAGCAGCTTTCTCATATCAGTTAATTAGGTGCCAAAGCTTATCCTTCAGCACATCCAAATTTTTATTGGTAACCGAAGAAATAAATAAAACATCTATTTCTTCATCAACTTCTTCCTTGAAAGCCTTGATCAACATTTTTTGTAATTCCGCATCAATCAAATCGGACTTCGTAACAGCTAAAATCCTTTCTTTGTATAAAAGTTCAGGATTGTATTTTTTCAATTCATTTTTCAAGACCTTGTATTCATCGGCAATATTCTCTGCTTCCGCAGATACCATAAACAACAAACAAGAATTTCGTTCAATATGTCGCAAAAATCGCAAGCCTAAGCCACGCCCTTCAGCTGCCCCTTCAATAATTCCAGGAATATCGGCCATCACAAAACTCTGATGATCTTTGTAAGATACAATACCTAGGTTAGGTTTCAATGTAGTAAAAGCGTAATTCGCAATTTCAGGTTTAGCGGCTGTAATGGTAGACAGCAGGGTCGATTTTCCTGCATTCGGAAATCCAACCAATCCGACATCAGCAAGTATCTTCAATTCCAAAATCACCCAAGACTCTGTACCTTCCAAACCAGGCTGACTATAGCTTGGTGCTTGATTAGTCGCTGACCGAAAATGCCAGTTCCCTAAACCACCCTTACCGCCTTCCATCAAAATAACTTCTTCACCATGATTAGTGATTTCCAACAATTGCTCCCCGGTATCAATATCCCGCGCAATGGTGCCAAGCGGTACATCGATAAACACATCCTTACCACTAGCGCCTGTAGCTCGCGCTTTCATGCCATTCCTGCCATTATCCGCATGGATATGTTTTTTATATCGTAAATGAAGCAAGGTCCATAAATTACTGTTACCTCGTAGAATGATATGGCCGCCTCGTCCCCCATCACCTCCATCTGGACCTCCTTGAGGCACAAACTTTTCTCTTCGAAAATGGGAAGAACCAGCTCCACCATTTCCCGAACGACAAAAGATCTTTACGTAATCGATGAAATTCTGTTCGGCCATAAATAACTTGAATCTTGGTGGTTTAATAAGACCTCTAATCAGGCCACTGGAAAAATTAGCCGTTTATGGCATCTACCTCAGCACAAAGACGAGCAAATATCTCATCAATAGTACCCACCCCTTGAACAGCTACATATTTACCTTGCTTTTCGTAGAAGCTAGCAACAGGCAAGGTTTTTTCATTATAGACTTCAATGCGATTTCTAATAATGCTTTCATCTTGATCATCGGCACGACCACTGTCTTTCCCTCGGTTCAACAAACGCTTGACCAATTCATCATCGTCTACATTCAAAGCAATCATTTTACTCACGGGTGTACCCTTTTCATTTAAGAATCTATCTAAGGCTTCCGCTTGAGCAGCAGTGCGAGGGAAACCATCAAAAATAAAACCTTTTGCTTCAGGAGAATGCTCGATTTTATCGTTCATCATACCGATAGTAACTGCATCAGGCACTAAATCTCCCTTTTCGATATAGGACTTAGCTTCTTTACCCAGATCCGTGTTTTCTCGCATATGCTTTCTGAACAAATCACCCGTTGAGATATGCATTAACTGATACTTTTCCTGCAACTTGAGCGATTGCGTTCCTTTTCCACTTCCCGGAGGGCCAAATAAAACCAAGTTTATCATTTGTAACTTTTAATTCTTGAAATAAAGCATAAAAATAGTGATTTTACAAGGGAAATTTTATACTTTGCCATCCTTTCGAACAGTAAATCGTATAAAAAATGAAGAAAGTTAAAGTTATCGATCTTTTTGGTGTGAAGTATGATCAAATGGAAACTAAGGTAAACAACGAACTCGAAGACATTCAAGGAAGTGGTGGGAATATACTTGATTTGAAATTAATTGGGGACAAACTCAGCCAGTGTTCTGTTTTTGTCTACTATGAAGATTAAGTCAAGTCGTTCAAACGATTTGATAGATATCCTTTAAGTTTCGGCCGTAACCATCGTAGTCCAGTCCGTATCCGACGATAAACTTCTTCGGAATTGACTTACCTACGTAATCAATATCGAAGGAAGCTTCGAAAGCATCGGGTTTAAACAGGAGGGTGCACAAACTCAAACTTGCTGGTTTCTCAGCTTGTAAGCTAGGTAACAATTTATCCAAGGTGTTACCTGTATCGATAATATCCTCAAGAATAATCACGTGCCGATTTTCTAAAGCGTCCATTAAACCAATAAGTTTCTTAACCGTGCCTGAAGAGGACAAGCCTTCGTAGGAAGCCACTTTTACAAAGGAGATTTTATTGCTGATCTTTATTTCCCTCACAAGGTCAGCAGCAAAAACAAAAGAACCATTGAGGATGGCAATAAACAATACCTCCTTGCCCTCAAAATCTGCATTTATTCGATCAGCAAGCTGTTTGTTTACCTCAGCGATCTCTTCTGCGCTGATGAATGGTTTAAACGACTTGTCTTTAAGCTGTACAATCTGACTCATACTACGGCGAAACTACTAAAACCTGACCAACTCTCAAATTATTATCTTCCATATTATTGAGCTCTTTAAGCTGCTCAACACTAATGTGAAAGCGATTAGATAAAGAATACAGCGTATCGCCAGCTTTAACGGTATATGTCTCCACCTCAACTTCAGTATATGGTTTTTCTACCACTACTTCTTCGGGAGCTGCCTTTTCCACTTCTTCTTCAATCACTTCTATGGGTGGGTGCTGCTCTGCATCAAATTGTTCTTTTTGTTTTTGAACTTCAGCCTCCAACTCAGCGGCGGCATCTTTACGACTTTCCAATTCTTCTAACTCCTTCTTAGCTTCCTCTAATTTTAACTGCTCAAGCTCTTCTTCCAATTTCTTCTTCTCAGCTGCTTCCTTGGCTTTTTTCTCTTCCTCTAATTTTTTCTTCTCGGCTGCTTCTTTCTCTTCCTGAATGCGATTCCTTTCCTCAATCAGATCGCTGTAAGAATATGTTGCTGGCGGTGTATCCCTTTTGCTTCTCAGGTAAACCGTTTCTCCAGGTTTCGCCTGCCTGTCAAAAACCATCAAGTTCTTTTTGTACAATTTTGTTAGTTTGATACCATACAACTGAGATACCTCCCACATCGTTTGACCTTCCTTCACCACATGGGTTTTCTCGGCACCTTTACGCCGCTTAGGTTGTAAAAAGATATATTGATCGGGTGTAAACTCATAACCTGGATGAATATCATTGTAGTTCATCAATACATCCAAATCGATTCCATACTCATCCGCAACTGCAAGTATTTGTCGTCCTTTACTTACTATCGTTTTTGCTCTGTTATAAATAAAAATATCTTTTTCGCCATCCACATAGTATGCCGATTCTGGAATTCGATACATTTCATCTAATTCTTCCTCAGTCTCAGCAATTAATACCGGTTCAGGAACATCCTTTAAATCTTTTAAGCCCATCTTGTCATACTTCATCAACTCATTGCGCTCAATCAAGGTAATTAGCAATTCGGGATACTTCGGGTTGGTAGCATAACCGGCTTTTTTAAGGCCTTTAGCCCAGCCTTCGTAATCATCAATCTTCAATTCCGTAAAAAGAAATTCATAGCGCGATCGTGTAGTTAAAAACAACGAATGGTCAGCGAAAGACTCTTCGACCGACTTATACACCCGAAAGCATTCATCTTCTGCATCGTCGTCCATGTAATAACCCTTACCTGTCCAGTCGCTATGGCATTTTATTCCAAAATGATTGTTGGCATTCTTAGCAAGCTGCGAATTGCCACTGCCTGATTCCAGAATACCTTGAGCCAAGGTAATGCTAGCGGGAATCTTATACTCCAACATTTTTCGAACAGCGATTGGATAATACATCTCAACATATTCTTCATTGCTCATTCGATCCTGCGCGAAGGTAGAAAGACCGATACAGATAAATAACAAACTTAAATACTTCATTTTAGGAGATTTAAACTCAAAGATAAGTTGGTATACAGATGCACTTCAAGCTAATTTTTCACATCTTTTCGGGAAAATCGACAAAGTGTAAAGAAGATTGGACGGCAAAAAAAGTCTAATTTTGGGATACTATGCAAAAAAAGCTTGCCTTAAAAGCCACTTTAGATAAAGCGTATTCAGAATTTCACTCAGCTGATTTCATCCATGATGATCCTATTCAAATCCCACATCGCTTTACCGAGAAAAGAGATATTGAAATCATGGCCTTCCTCGCTTCTATTCTTGCCTGGGGACAACGAAAAACCATTATAAACAGCTGCAACAAACTACTCAAGCTATTTGAAAACAAACCCTATGACTTTATCTCTTCGCACAGCGATGAAGACCTTAAAAAACTCATTGGTTTCAAACATCGAACGTTTAATGATACAGACTTACTTTACTTTGTAAGCTTTTTGAAATTTCACTACAATGGCGCTCAAAGTTTAGAAGATGCGTTTACTATGAAATTCAAAACAAATGAAGAACATGTTGGGCCCGCGCTTATAAGCTTCCACAATTATTTCACTTCCTTGGATTTTTTCCCATCACGAACACGCAAACACATCGCTACTCCTGAACGGAAATCTGCTTGCAAGCGACTCAATATGTTTCTACGTTGGATGGTAAGGACAGACAGCGAAGGGGTAGACTTTGGGCTTTGGAAGCAGATAAAACCATGTCAATTGCTGTGCCCGCTCGATGTACATGTAGAAAACCAAGCCCGAAAGCTTGGACTCATTCGGCGCAAGCAGCGTGATTTTCAAACTGTGGTGGAATTAACTCGAGCCCTGAAAGAATTTGACCCTGAAGATCCGGTTAAATATGATTTTGCTTTATTTGGATTGGGGATAGCGGAGAAGATAAGATAAGAGGTCAGATTAAAGATAGCAGATGTCAAATTATCCAATTAGAAATGTTACAAGACAATTCCAATATTCAAAGTAGCGCCTTTGCGCCTTTGCGAAACAATTCAAAATTTCATTATTCAATCATTCAAAATTACCTCTTTGCGCCTTCGCGAGATAATTCATTAAAAATCCACCTTAAACTTCAAATTCACTCGACGTTGCGTTAAGTAGTTAGGCACCGCATACTGACCAAACGTTCCCGTGCGCGGATCCAAGCCATTAATCCAGATATAAGAAACCGTATTATTGATGCCAAATAAGTTAAACACCTCCAAGGATAACCAGATTTTCTCCATACCTGCAAAGAAATTTTTAGGCACTTTTCCCTTTTCTTTTTTCTTATCAAGGTCGAAAAGCAAAGCCGAGAATCCAATATCAAATCGCTTGTAAGATGGAATCCTAAAGGTATCTCTAAATCGCTGATTATCAGGTGGGCCAAAAGGTAAACCACTGGCAAACATCAAACCCATATGCACCTTCAAATATGGAAACTTAGGAATATAATCTTGGAAAAATACCGCAAAGCTCACCCGTTGATCTGTAGGTCGGGGGATGAAACCAGGAAATACATTACTCACACTTAGCGTATCCAAGGTCTCGTTGATGACTTGCCCGCCCGCATCTTCTTTTTCCTTCCGAACCTCATAATCCGTATAGAAATCATCTCGAACATCTTCCTGACCACTCATTATGGAAATACTCACCCAGCTCTCGGCACCTTTGGCCAGTTCACCATTCAAACGAAGATCCAAACCAGCAACATAACCTTTTGAGTTGTTCTTTCCAAAATAACGAATCAAGACATTATCAAATTCATAAGGCACACCATCCCACATATATTTGTAATAAGCCTCCGTCACAAATTTGAATGGTCGGTTCCAAGCTTCAAAAGCATAGTCAAAGCCCATTACCATGTGGGCCGACTTTTGTGCCTTCAAATCAAGGTTGACTTCTCCATCCAGATTACGCATTTCTCTGTAAAATGGCGGTTGCATGTACAAACCTGCAGCCGCAGTTAACATAATATCCTTTCGGGTAGGTGGCTTGTATGCCAATTGCATTCGAGGTGAGAAAATCCATTCTTTATTGACATCCCAATATTGAAAACGGACACCATAATTCCAAAATACGCGTGCACTATCATGAAGCTGCCATGTATCTTGGATATATCCACTATAGCGATTGCTTGTCAAATTAAATGGTTCTGGCTTAAGCACATCGAAGAGCTCCACGGTATTAGTGCTATACGGCAATGAATAACCCGCAGAATCTCGTCGCTCCCACTCACTCAACTTATCATTGATTACCTCCCTTTTATAAGTGAAGCCAAACTTCACATCGTGCTTCGAACCGTTGTATTCCCCTTTGAACGCCGATTGGTAGATTCGGGTGTCCAAGACGTTCCTTGCCCAATCATGAAATGTTCCTGAGCCCAGTTCTTGCTTAACCTCACCAAGATTTTCATTGCTGGGGTCTGTTTCGACTTCACCCAAAAAATAATCACCGATAATGTCAAACTTCTCATTTTCGCTCATATCATAAACACCCGTCAAAAACTTGAGCCTCAAACGATCATTCACCTGATGGACAAGGCTTAATCCATTCATCAAGGATTGATAGCGATCATCTTCTTCTCCTTCATAGTATACGGTAAAACGACTTTGGAAATTAACCAAACCGAAGTCAGTGGTTCGGTCTTCTGGCGTAAAAGAGAACCGATTGCGCGCATAATTTATCAAATATTCCAAATGAACCCGCTCATTAATTTGGAAAGTGAAAAAGCCCTGCAAATCGATGAAAGAAGGTAAGTATTGACCGGTTACATCCTGAGAACCTAAAATAATTCGACTATCACGATAACGAAAACCGGTAGAATAGGTAAAGCGCTTGGATTGATTAATACCCTCGAGATGAAGATTTGCTCCAAGCAAACTAGCTTCTACAGAACCGCCAAACGATCTCGGTCGACGATAATCGACATCAAGCACCGAAGCCATTTTATCGCCATATTTAGCTTGAAATCCACCCGAGGAAAAGGTAAGTTTATCCGTCATATCTGGATTGACAAAACTCAATCCCTCTTGTTGACCAGAACGAATCAAAAAAGGACGATAAATCTCAAAGTCATTGACATAAACCAGGTTTTCATCAAAATTCCCTCCTCTTACAGAATAGGCCGAACTCAATTCATTGTTCTTTTGCACGCCTAGTTGTGTGACTAAAAAGGTCTCTACTCCGCCACTCACATTGGGTAAAACCGCAACATCCTTAGTTTCAATAACACCCGTACTGACCTCTTTACGCTCTTTTATTTGCTCACCAATAACAATAATCTCTACCTCTTCCTTAACATGAATAGTCACATTTTGGATAAAAGATTCTCCTGTATTAAGTTTTACTGAAAAATTGATATCCTGATAGTTCAATCCTTGAACTCGTATAATGACCTTCTTGTTTGCTGGCACCGCCATTTCATAATAACCTTCCGCATTGCTAAGTACACCTTTTTTCGATTCCTCCTCTACGACGTTCACAAAAGATGCAGGACTTCCCAAATTATCTGTTATGGTTCCCTTCAGTGTAGCCGATTGAGCAAGACCTTGCACGCTGCAAACAACAAGAAAAATTACGACTAAAGGAATACGGAAAAACATTGGTACTCTAACGATGTTTCGTGGGGGATAGTATACTAAACTAGGCCTCTAAAAGTTGCTGAATATATTGAGTTGGATTTGATGACTTAAACACTGCGCTGCCCGCAACTAAACTTCTTGCACCTGCGGCTTTTAGAAGAGGCGCATTTTCTACATTAACTCCACCATCTACTTGGATAATGGTATTGGGGTTTAATTCATCGCAAAGCTTTTTTGCTTCCTCTACTCTTTTCACCGTTTCTGGAATAAACTTTTGACCACCAAAACCTGGATTCACAGACATAATCAATAGCGTATCTACGAGATGAAGAACATCTTTAATAAGCGAAATTGGCGTATGCGGATTTAAAACTAAACCAGCTTTTACCCCTTCCTCACGTATCTGTTGCAATAAACTGTGTATATGCAAATTTCCTTCGTAATGCACGGAAATACCATCTGCACCCTGTTTGGCAAATTCCTTAATGTACTTTTCGGGTTGTACAATCATTAAGTGCACATCGATAAACTTATTAGTATGCTTGCGCACAGCCTGAAGGATAGGGAAGCCAAAAGAGATATTGGGGACAAACAAGCCATCCATTACATCAAAGTGAACCCATTCGGCCTTTGAATCGTGTATGAGTTTGATATCTCTTTCAAGATTAGCAAAATCTGCAGCTAAAATAGATGGGGCGATAATGGTACTCATAGTTCTAGTTTGTTGTTTATACAAACAAAAATACGGTATGCTAACTACTTCATACCGTATTTTTCAAACTAACTAACTAAAACTCAAATTAATTATGACGATAAGTCTCTTCGATGAAGGTAAATTCCATCCCCAACTTATCATCCTCGCAGACTTTACCCGCTATTTCACGTAGCATGTAGGCCTCTGCAATAGCCTTGTTCAGCATCAACTCAATTCGCCTTCTTGCGAATACTCTAAAGTTGTCCTCTTCGGTAGCATCTATGGCTGCCATATTCAATGCCAAGACGCCATACTTGAACATTTCTTCATAACTCAGGTAGCTATCACTTTTAGTCGCTACACATAAGTCGATTAAATCTTTGTTAGAATCAGCCAACTCCATTCGAGCAGCCATGTTGTTTTTTTCTTTAAATCCTGTTAAGTTTTCTTTCGATTTACTTAAAAGCCCAGTTTCATATGTCGTACCAGAACTCCCTGAAAAAATTGCATCTAAATTTCTAAAATCCATAAGTCTTAAGTTTTAACGTTCAACACTATTTACGGCATCACAAAAATTAAGTTTCACTACCCACAAAAAAAAGAGCCACCCGTCAGTGACGGATGGCTCTTAGTACCTATAGTATATAAACTACCTTATTCTTTCGGAATCAATGCCTTTCTTGAAAGCACAAACTTTTGTTTCTTGTCGTCGAATTTGACAATCTTCACTTTCATTTCATCGCCTTCCTTCAATCCGGCATCCGCAATATCGTTTATTCTAGCGTGAGAAAGTTCGGAAATATGAACTAAAGCTTGCTTACCTGGCAAGAATTCTACGAATACACCAAAGTCCTTGATACTTTTAACTACACCATCATAGGTTTCACCTACTTCCGGTTTCGCAACGATGCCTTTTACCTGTTTCATAGCAATATCTATAGATTCTTGATCAGGACCATAAATTTGAACAATTCCAACATCTCCTTCCTCTGTAATACTCAATGTAGCACCGGACAGGGCTTGAATTTCCTGAATAATTTTACCTCCTGGACCGATTACAGCACCGATAGTATCACCAGGAATGGTAACATTAACAATTTGTGGTGTGTGTGGTTTGAAGTTCGGGTTTGGTGCTGCAAGCGTTTTCGCCATTTCACCAAGAATATGTAATCTGCCTGCTTTCGCTTGATTCAAAGCTTGGCCTAAAATTTCATAGGATAAGCCATCAATCTTTATATCCATTTGAACAGCAGTAATTCCTTTCTCAGTACCAGTTACCTTGAAATCCATATCGCCCAAGTGATCCTCATCTCCTAGAATATCAGAAAGCACAGCAAATTTTTCCCCATCAGTGATTAAGCCCATGGCAATTCCAGAAACAGGTCGCTTCAATTGAACTCCCGCATCCATTAAAGCTAAACTACCCGCACAAACCGTAGCCATTGACGACGAACCGTTTGATTCTAAAATATCTGATACTACGCGAATAGTGTAGGCATTATCTTCGGGCAACATTCTTTTTATAGCACGGTGTGCTAAGTTGCCATGACCCACTTCACGTCGGCTCGTACCTCTCGGCATTCTTGCCTCACCTGTTGAAAAAGCAGGGAAGTTGTAGTGCAACATAAAGCCTTCTGTGCCACTGAAAAAAGCACCATCTATAAGTTGTTCATCTTTTTTAGATCCTAGCGTAACGGTGGTAAGTGATTGAGTTTCACCTCTCGTGAATACCGCTGAACCATGTGTTTTAGGCAAATAATCTACCTCACTCCAAATCGGACGAATCTCCTCCATTTTTCTTCCGTCTAAGCGAATACGCTCATTCAACATCACTTCACGAACTGCCGCTTTTTGTGCAGCTTTGTAATATTGGCTGATTAAAAATGCATTTTCAGCAGCTTCTTCCTCTGAGAGGGTTGCAAGAAAATCATCTTTAACTGCTTTGAACAGTTCTCCTCTTTCCGCTTTATTCGCCAAACCTTTAGCAGCAATGGCTTTACATCTTTCAAAAGCAAAATCGTGAATCGCTTTTTCTAAAGCCGGGTCACTCTTTTCATGGTTATATTCACGAGGCGTTCTACCCACAGCTTGAGCCAACTCTTCCTGAAGTGCACACATTTTTTTGATCTCTTCGTGACCAATCTTGATTGCTTCAGTCATTTCTTCCTCACTCGCCTCTTCCAATTCACCTTCCACCATCACAATATTGTTTTTAGTGGCAGCAAGCATCATATCAATATCCGCATCCTTAAGGGCTGTAGCGCTTGGATTAATAACGAATTCTCCATTGATACGCGCTACACGAACTTCTGATATCGGCTCTAAAAACGGAACATCTGAAACTTGGATAGCTGCTGAGGCCGCTAAACAAACCAGTGCATCAGGCATGGTTTCTCCGTCGCTAGAAATCAATCTTAAGGTAACAATTGTGTTCGCATGAAAGTCTGATGGGAATAGAGGCCGTAATGCTCTATCCACCAAACGGCAGATTAAAACCTCATGATCTGAAGGTCTGGCTTCGCGTCGCAAAAATCCACCAGGAATATTTCCTGTGGCTGAGAAATTCTCTTTGTAATCAACCATGAGAGGCATAAAATCTACATCCTCTCCTGCTGTTTTATCAGCAACCACGGTTGCTAAAATCATCGTATCGCCTTGTTTCAAGACAACCGAACCATCGGCCTGCTTGGCCAATCTACCTGTTTCTATATCTATAGTACTGCCATTACTTAAGGTAATGGACTTAGTTATTCCTAATTGCATAATTCTTATTTAATAAAATGAAAGATGCCACCTTTATTTTGAGGGTGGCATCTAAAGTGTGATTGACTATCTTCTTATACCGAGTTTTTTTATTAACTCTCTATACTTTAAAATATCTTTTTTCGCAAGATAAGATAGTAACTTTCTTCTCTTACCTACCATTTTGGTAAGCTGTTTGGTGTTTGAAAAATCCTTTCTGTTTTTCTTAACGTGCTCTGTTAAGTGTAAGATACGCTCTGTAAATAGCGCGATTTGACCTTCAACGGAACCTGTGTTCTCTGAAGCGCCACCAAACTCCTTGAAAATCTCTTTTTTTCTTTCTGCTGTTACTTTTTCCATAACTATTTTTTTCTACGTCTTTTTATCGGGTGCAAAGGTAATCATTAATTTCTTAAAATCGCTAACAAAATCAGGCTTTGGCGAATAAAATAATCGGTTTAACGATTCAATAGAACAAGAAAAGACCTTAAACTCGCGTAATTGTTCTAAGCTTCTAAATTTTAAGCAGTTTAAGGGCTTTCACAATTTTCTCTTTGAGATCTTTTCGTTCAGCAATAAAATCGAGAAAACCGTGCTCCATTAAATATTCTGAGCGTTGGAAGCCCTCTGGCAATTCTTTTAGATTCATGGTTTCCATAATGACTCTTGGACCAGCAAAACCTATGAGCGCCTTAGGTTCCGCAATGTTGATATCCCCTAACATCGAGAACGACGCCGTAACGCCTCCCGTAGTAGGATCAGTTAAAAGAGAAACATAGGGGATTTGAGCATCAGCCAACTGAGTGAGCTTGGCTGAAGTCTTTATCATCTGCATCAAACTTATGCCAGATTCCATCATCCGCGCACCACCCGATTTACTGATAATAATTAGTGGGCATTTATTTTCAATACAATAATCTACTGAACGAGCAATTTTCTCACCAACCACAGCACCCATTGAGCCCCCGATGTAAGAAAAATTCATTGCCGCTACAACTACTTTTATTCCGCCCATTTTACCCGTGGCCACTTCCATTGCCTCCGCAGCTTCAGACTTTTCTTCTGCCTCTTTAATTCTGTCCGTATACGATTTTAAGTCCACGAATTCCAAGCTATCCACTGGATATAAATTATCGAACAAGAGTTTCGGACGAGAATTTTCATCAAAAAACAATTCAAAATACGCCTTTGGGCCGACACGCTCATGAAACCCACAAGAAGAACATACTTGCAAATTTTCCCTGTGTTCCACCTGGGCTATCGTTGCCTTACAACTGGGACATTTAAACCACAAACCTTCTGGCATTTCTTTTTTCTCCTGAGGAGAAGTGCGAATACCTGTTGTTATTCTTTTAAACCAGTTTGACATAAATTAATTATTTTTCGTACACTTATCGAAGCGATGAGAGCAGTCAGTATTTACCTAGGCAATGGTGATTTCTTGATTTAAATACACATCCTGAACAGCCTGCAATAGTTCAACACCAGTTTGGAAGTCTTTTTGGAAGGCTTTTCTTCCCAAAATCAAACCAGTACCACCAGCACGTTTATTAATCATAGCCGTTTCGATTGCTTCACCCAAGTCAGAATCTCCACTTGATGCGCCACCTGAATTAATCAAACCTACGCGACCCATGTAACAATTAGCCAATTGGAAACGACAGAGGTCAATCGGATGATCTGAGTTTAACTCAGAATACATTTTTGGATGAGATTTTGCAAAATTAATAGCGGTAAAACCACCGTTGTTTTCCGGCATTTTTTGCTTAATAATATCCGCTTGAATAGTTACCCCAATGTGGTTTGCTTGAGAAGTTAGGTCTGATGCCACATGATAATCCTTGCCATCTTTCTTGAAGGCGTCATTACGTGTATAACACCATAATATAGTTGCCATACCAAGCTCGTGAGCGTATTCAAATGCCTCAGCAATCTCAACAATTTGCCTTCTCGAATCTTCACTACCAAAGTAAATGGTTGCTCCGATAGCTACTGCACCCATGTTCCAAGCATCCTTAATGGTGCCGAACATTACTTGTTGATATGAATTCGGGTATGACATTAACTCATTATGATTCACCTTAACTACAAAAGGAATCTTGTGCGCATATTTTCTACTTACTGAAGCCAAAACACCGTAAGTTGAAGCCACTGCATTACAACCACCCTCAATGGCTAACTTTACAATATTTTCTGGATCAAAATAGTCTGGATTTGGGGCAAAAGAAGCACCTGCTGTATGCTCTATGCCTTGATCAACAGGTAAAATAGATAAATATCCGGTTCCTGCCAATCTTCCGTGATTGTGGAGTGCAGCCAAACTACCCAAAACCTGGTTTGTGCGATTACTCTCCTTCCATACTTCGTCTATGAAAGAACCACTTGGCAAGTATAATCTATCTTTGCTTATGGCTGGCTTATCAAAACCAAGAATTCGCTCCGCTCTTTCTTCACCTAATATTTCAATAATTTCTTGTGTATTCATACTATTTTCAATTTGCATGGCAAAAGTAAACATTTTTAAAGCAATTTAACCAACACCTCGGCTTGAATAGTGTCAAATCTACAATTTGCTTTCTAATAGTTTGTCCTAATCTACTCAATGATAGAAGAGTATGCCTGGTTTGTTTAGGAATCTCTATCTTTGCTTCTCACTTTTTTTAATTTTATGCTAAGATTTCCAAGCCTAATCATTCTTACAATAATTTTCCACCTAAGTTATGGACAGACGGAGCCAGTTGCTCAGCCAACTGACCTTAATTTTTCTGGGATTAAACCTTATCGGACCAGTGTGTCTTTTACAAGTGCTGGGGCAGACGGACATTTAGTTGTAATTAGTCAATCCCCTATCACCTTTAATCCGGTAGATAACACCACCTATTTAAAGGGTCAGCGAATAGGTGATGTTAAAGTTGGTTCCGCAGGAGGCGGCACATTCACCTTTTTTAAAAATTTAAGAATCAACACGACTTATCATGTTGCTGTATACGCCTACAACGAGCAAGGCGGTAATGTTAACTATAAAAGTGACTCACCGCTATCAGGAACCATCACTACTCCTGGTGTAAATTATGGCACGTACTACAATAATATCGACTTTTCCGCGACAAACGTAGTGAATCAACTAACTAACTTGATTCAGACCCACACACAAATTCCTTATAGCCAGTTTGATGAAACCATTGTGGCAGACTTTTTCGAAACAGATACAGTAGTTTCTGGTTCTAGCCAAAAATATGTTACATGCCAGTATAGTAATGAAGACCGATTATATACCGGGACTTTTGCATTTGTTAATCCGCCTCCGGGATACAGTCGAGAGCATCGCATGGCTTTTTCATGGATTAATTTTCAAAATATCAGCCGTTCTGAATTTGAAGCTACCGATGAAGGCTGTGATGTGCATGCCTTGGATTTAGTGCAAAATGATGTAAATTCCGCTAGAAGCAACGAACCCTTTGGAAAAGTTGAAAATATATGGGCCAATTCTTATTTAGATTTTAAAGTTGGAACAGACATTACGGGCTTATTAGTGGCAGAGCCCAAAGAAGACATCAAAGGTGATGTAGCTAGAGCGCTCTTTTATATGATGCTTTGTTATAACGGAAAGTATGGACAAAATTGGGGCTTAGACAATCTCCTGAGCGCTGCACAAGATCAAGATATTCAGACGCTACTTGATTGGCACTACAACGACTTGCCAGATGATTTTGAAAAAACTCGCCATGAGTACGTTTGGGAAAAACAAGGCAACCGAAATCCTTTCATCGACTTTCCGCAGTTAGTGGATTGTATCGATTTTTCCGATATGACTAAACGCGCCAATTGTGACGTAAATGTAGGGACAGCTATAAGAGTTGAGAATGTGTTTGGAAACTTCTTGTATCCCAATCCAAGCAATGGAATGCTATTTTTGACTGGCATTGAAGACAAGGATATTGAACAAATTCGTATATTTAATTTGCTTGGAGCAGAGCAAACAAAATATACGTTAGAAGGCGATAGTATTCTTGTTGATCAGCTTGCTAAAGGCATTTATATACTATC
>JAFMKE010000169.1 GCA_017853115.1 Verrucomicrobiota bacterium | reverse complement strand
GTCATTTGCGCACCTGTATGCTTCACAAAAATATCGACTAATTGATTGAGAACAACTTCATTGTTGTTTAAAATGCCCAGCAGTTTGCGTCGATCGAAATGTTTTTTGTCTCTGTTTTTTTCTTTTTCTTCTGATTCTCCATCTAAGTTTAACTCAAGAACCTCTTTTAATTTGTCCATCTCTATAGGCTTAGTGAGGAAATCATCCATTCCAGAATTTTTTGAAATTTCCTTTTCTTCTTCTATCGCCCTCGCACTCAAACCAATAATTTTAGTTCGATTTAATTTCTGATTTTGTTCGTACTTACGAATTTTACTCGTCACTTCATTTCCATCCATTTTGGGCATTTGAACATCCATGAAAACAATATCTGGCGTGTGTTTTAATATCTTTTCGTAAGCATCTAAACCATTAAAACTTTGAATAACTTCTACATTAGGCACTAGTTGCTCAAGGATAGAGGTGAGCAAAAACATGTTGTTCGGATTGTCTTCAGCAATTAAGATTTTACCTAATTTTGAATCCATCGAATTCAATTTGTATGCTGAAGGCTGATCCGACTCCACAGAATCACCCACGGTGCAGGAGATAATAGTCTGATCTAAATTATTCATTAAGTTTAAGATTGATCTTCTGTTGAGGGGCTTTCTAAGTGTTTTTTGAATGCCTAAGTGTTCACACTTGCATTGCTCATACACTTCACTATCCTCATCCAAGGTATGCATTAAAAATGCCGGAATTTCATCGACGGATGCTTTTAGTTTTTCTCGAATTCCTTTTATTGTCTCTAGTCCATTCATGCCAGGCATCTCATAATCACAAAAGATGATACTAAATGTTGATTCTTCTTTGAGTGCTCTCAAACACTCTTCGCCACTGCTGTATGATTCATATCCTACGTTAAAGGCTTCGAAAATATCTTCAAGGAGTTCCCTGGCCGTTTGATTATCCTCGATTATCAGACAATTTTCAATTTGATTAAAAGACCCTCCTAACTCATCGACTTCCTCAAAATCAAACTTCAGCGTGAAGTAAAATTCACTTCCTTTATCTATTTCTGAATCTATCTTGATTTTGCCTTCCATTTTTTCAATTAAGGCTTGCGAAATAGCTAATCCCAAACCAGTACCGCCATAATTATTACTCAATGAATGGTTGACTTGTATAAACGCTTTGAACAAGCGCTCAATCTCCGCTTCTGGAATCCCTACACCTGTATCTTTCACAGAGAACCGGATCTCAGCTTGATTTCCCACTTTATTGATTAGGCTCAAGCTTAGAATAATTTCGCCTACATCCGTAAACTTGAATGCATTACTTAAAAGATTAATTAATACTTGTCTCAATCGCACTTGATCGAAATAAGCATGCCCGTTAAGCTTGGGGTCTATTTTAACAATTAACTCTAAATGTGTTTTCGCAGAGGCAAATTTTACTAGTTCGATAGTTTCTTCGATAAAATCATAAAAATTTACTTTACTTTTCGTTAATTCAATTTTGCTCGCTTCAATTTTGGAGAAGTCTAAAATATCATTAATCAAATTGAGTAGTGCTTTGGCACTTGAGACAATAGTTGATAGATATTCTTGTTGTGTGTTGTCTAGATTGGTGTATTGCAATAACTCAGAAAATCCAACCACACTGTTCATTGGTGTGCGTAGTTCATGAGACATATTAGCTAAGAACTGCGATTTCGCTTTGTTTGCATTTTCAGCGGCAATAGCTAATTCTTTTGCTTTTTTTGAGGCTTTCTCCAACGAGACATTACTTTGAATTAAATCTTTCTCGATCTGATTTCGCTTCATTAAGTTCACTAGCATTAAGCCAAAAGCATGAAGTAAATCTTGTTCCTTATCAGAAAAAGAGTGCAGGTTTCGAACAGCATCAAAACCAATGAAGCCTTTACATTCATCTCCATCCATCATCGGAATAGCCAACAAACTTTTTATGTCTTGAGGCTCTAGAATGTTCCTTACAGTGGAATCTTCAGGCAAAAGCGACACATCAGGAATCAACATGGTTTCCCCTTTCTTGTGGGTTGTAATCCAATCAGTTAATAATTCTATTGGAACCTCTTGTAATTCATCTATTTGTGGACTTATTCCTTGATTACACCATTCGTAGGTATTGCTAGTTGTTTGCTTATTAAAATCGTAATCAAAAATATACACCCTATCCATGCCTGAGAAATCTCCTATCTCAGCTAAGGCTTCATTAATAACATGGTCTACATTTTTTGAGCCTAGATTGATGAAGTTGTTTGAAATCTTGATTAAAATACCCTGGTAGAGCGCCTGATCCCTCATAGCCTCACGTTCAATACGCAATTCTGAAATATTAGCCATGGCATAAAGGAAGTAACTGGCGATATTACCGGGTATAATTTGTTTATTAATCATCATGAACATATCGCCGAGCATTTGGGCAAAATGTTCTATATGCTCTTGGTGTCTAAGTTCATTTTTGTTTTGATAAATTAGCACAAAATAAGCAATCACTTTTCCGTGATGCCTGATTTTAACTACTACTAGTTGATTGACATTCAATCCTTTCTGCAATAATTTGAGCAAAGAATCTGTGAAAAAACCTGTTTTAAGTTCTTCGAGCTGAAAAGAAAAAGTAGTTTCCTCATCGTCTAATTCATGCCCTGGGAAATTAAACTCCCAGCTTCTTCCGATGAGGTTAAATCCAAATAGCGTATTAAACCTTCTTAAATCACTGTGATTTCCAGAAAAACCTGATGCTCGAAACTTTCCCGTTTTTTCATCGAGTTTATTAATTACTACGTACTGTGCACCCGATATTTCTCTTGCTTGATCAGAACAATGGTTAAAGTCAATGTCACCATGGTTTATCGAACTATATTCTGTATTAATCTCGCTTGAATCAATGGTCTTTAAATTGTATATCGTGACTACGATACCGGCCTTTGGTGAATATGCTTGAACGTGGTAAGTTCTGCCAGCAAGAATAATCTCCGTTCCTTCGAATGTTTGACTTTTATCTTTTGCCAATACATCTAAAGAGGCGAGAAGTTCATTTTTGTTTTCTACAGAGTCGGGAATGCAGTCGCTAAGATTGGTATCTAGGCTTTGAGAGGAGTCAAAACCGAAAATCCTTTTAAATTCAGTATTAGCTTCTTGAAGCGGAAAACGAATGGTGTTTGTGTTTTTATCTAATTCAACTTTACTCACTGCACATCCAAATGGTGCATTGCCTAAAATATTTTTAAACTCTTGCATTCTTCTAATCCTTGAAATTTCAATTATAATAGTAGCAGCGCTATTAATGTAAACTAAAGTACAAAAATATTTATTTTATACGAACAATTGTCTGGAATTCATTCTGATTGTAAAAGACCTGAAAGAGGAGAAACTTAATGCACTCTAATTGAGTCGAACTTAAACATTCAGAATGTCCTGAATGGATTCGGGAGTTAGCGGTTTTTCTAACATGCCATCTACAATTGGGCAGCTTCTCGCTTTTTCAATATCGAATGTACTGCTGGAGCTAGAGAGGATAAATAGTCGAAGTCCTTTTTCTTTGGTTTTTTGAAACAGTGATTGATTCATCTCAATAAATTCAAA
>JAFMKE010000168.1 GCA_017853115.1 Verrucomicrobiota bacterium | reverse complement strand
AGTTCTGCCGCTTTGTGTTGTGGGTTTATTTATGCACTAAGTGAATTGTTCGATCTCAAGCTAGATAGGTGGACTATTGCCAAACTAGCGCAACGCGTAGAGCAGGAGTATGTTGGTTTGCAGTGTGGTATCATGGATCAATTTGCCGTACTTTTTGGAGAGGAAAACCATATTCTACGATTGAATTGTTTCAATTTAACCTATACTAAACACCCTGTTAAACTTGAGGAGTTCCAATTCATTTTGTGCAACAGTATGGTAAAGCATAATTTAGCTGATTCTGCCTATAATGAGCGGGTGGATGAAATGAAGCAGATTAAAAAATCACTTCATCTGAATGATTTTAGCCAGTGGGAAAATTTGGATACGAATCAGTTGAAATCACCGTTAAAAAATAGATTGAGGCATCTCGTTTCAGCCAATCGTCGAGTACAACGAATGCAAGTAGCTTTAGATCGAAATGATGCACATCAAGTTGGGCAGCTACTAAATGAAAGTCATGCTAGTTTACAGAAGGACTATGCCGTGACATGTGAAGAAACAGACTATTTAGTAAACTCTTTAAATACCAATGGAGCACTAGGTTCTAGACAAATGGGTGGAGGATTCGGTGGTTGTATTTTAGCCTTAATTCCAAATGAAAAATTGAACGATTTAAAGTCTACGGTTTCTCTTCTTTATCAGGAAAGATTCCATAGGGAACCTGAGTTTTATTCAATAACTTTGAGTAATGGGGTTAAACGCATCTGACATGGATTTTTCACACCGTCGCAAAAATATCCTAACCGGTGAGTGGATTCAAGTATCTCCTCATCGAACGAAGCGTCCATGGCAGGGGAAAGTAGAAAATGTTCAGTTAGTTCAAGAAGCAGATTATGATTCTAGGTGTTACCTATGTCCCGGGAATACTAGGGCTGGAGGTCATCAAAATCCGGCCTATGAAGGGGTATTTGTATTTGACAATGATTTTGCAGCCTTGCAAATGAATGCACCCAACCAAGCCCTTAATCAAGATGATTTATTGCTTGCTAAAAGTGAGAAAGGTATTTGTCGGGTCGTTTGTTTTTCTGAAAAACATAACTTGAGTTTGGCACAATTAGACTTAATAGATATTCAAAATCTTGTGCAAACATGGCGCAGTCAGTATGAAGAATTGGGTGCAATGTCGTACATAAATTATGTACAGATTTTTGAAAACAAAGGTGAAATCATGGGCTGTAGCAATCCGCATCCGCATGGACAAATCTGGGCCCAAGAAAGTTTGCCGCAAGAAGTGGTCAAAGAGCAAAAACAACAGGAAGCCTATTGGGATAAAACCGGTCGGTCACTACTTTTGGATTATGTAGCATTGGAAATTCAAAAACAAGAGCGCGTTTTGTTTGAAAATGACTTGTTTGTGGTTTTAGTTCCATTTTGGGCAGTTTGGCCATTTGAAACGATGATAGCTCCGAAGATCCAATGCCATTCCTTAAGTGATTTGGATGAAATTGGGGTAAGAGCATTTGCTCAAGCCATTCAATGGATAAGTCAAACATACGATTTACTCTTTAATTGTAGTTTCCCATACTCGTCTGGCATTCATCTGGCACCAACGGATGGGCTTGATCATATGTCTTGGCAAATGCATATGCATTTTTATCCGCCGTTATTGCGTTCTGCTTCTGTAAAGAAATTCATGGTAGGTTATGAAATGATGGGTAATCCACAACGGGATTTTACACCAGAATATGCCGCCAAGACCCTTCGTGAATTACGAATCGGTAAATAACTTCTTGATATTACTGAGCGGTTTTTGTACAATCTTACCTAAAGTGAATCCTTGTTTATCAGCTACCTTTTGTAGTTGAGGTTTGAAATGATAAGCTATGCTTCCAATAAAATGTACGGGTGACTCCAGAATTTCTTCTAAAGCCATTAGATGGGCATTGCTAAATTCTTCAAGTGAATCTAAAACAATTTGTTCAATAATCGGATTATCGATATGTTTTTTGCAAAAGGGTACGAAAGAAGCTAAATATCGATTGGCCTGAGGTTCATTATACACCTTCTGCATCAAATCGGTGGAGGTTATCGGATAGTCTTTAAAGAAATCTTCTTCAAGCGCTTTAGGCAGCTTTTGATAAAATACTTGTCTTAGCAGTGCTTTTGCAATATGTGTTCCGCTTCCTTCATCGCCAATAATATAAGATAGTGATGAATATTTTCGCTTAATCTGCTTTCCATCAAATACTCTAAAGGTAGATCCCGTTCCGAGAATACATACCACGCAAGGCTCATCATCAGCTACAGCAAGCACAGCGCCTTCAATATCCGTTCGGATATCGATTTTTGCTTGGTTAAATATGATTTTGAACGAGTCCGCTAATGACTTCACTTTTTCTTTGTTCGAGCAACCTGCCCCGTAGAAATGAACTTCCCTCACTTTGTTCAGGTAGAAGGCAAGCTCAGAATCGCCAATGGCCAATTGTATCGTTGCATGATCAACAAAAAAAGGATTTAGTCCAATGGTCTCCGTACGAAGTACTTCTTCACCATTTTCAAGTAATATCCATTCGGTTTTAGTTGAGCCACTATCTGCTAGAAGAATCATACATTTTTGGTTTTAATAATTTCACAGTTTATTCAAACTCACAGCTTGTTGATTTAATAGTTCATATAGGTTTGAAAGGCGACTTGAAAGTAAGCAGCATTTTTCAAAACACAAGAATCTTCCTGAATTTTTTCTACTAAACTTTGTTTGTCAAGATCAAAGTTAACCGAACTGAATTCATTCGGACTTAAGTAGTTATGTCCGTGAATATGAATGTAGGTACTGTACTCGGGACTATTCGGGTTGAAAATGTCTTTTGAAAAAGTATAATTTTTATGGGGTAGATTCATCTGCTTGGCTAAACTCATAGCAATATCCGTTTGGTTTACCATTTGCGTGTTCATTTTTCCATAGTATGCGCTATCTATGGCTGGACCAAAAAGAATAAATGGAATACGGTAGCGTTCGGGATCGGTGTACCAGTATCTAGATGGGAAGGTATGACTATGGTCCGAAGAAATAACAAATAAAGTATTGTCAAACCAGGGCATCTCCTTACACGAGGTATACCAATGGCCAATCAAACTATCCACATACTTTACAGTGTTGATATACCGAGCGGCATCATCATCCACTTTGTCGTTGAAAGGCATATCAAAAGGTTCATGGGTGCTTTGTGTAAGTATCAATGAAAAGAATGGTTCTTCAAACTGTTTGGTATCTTGAATAAAACGCTCAAACAAATATTCATCCGGCGCTCCTAAATCTTGTGTTCGTTGTTTCGGAGTGAAATCATCAAGGCTATATACTTTTTCAAATCCATTATGTATCAGAAAGGCTTTAAAGCTGCCAAATTCTGGTTCGCCTGCAAAGAAGAAGGTATTCTTGTATCCTTTAGCTTGTAAATCGAGTGAGAAGGATGGGAGATGCTGAAATTTTTCCGGTTGGGCTCCTATGGTATGGAGCGGCAAAGCCGGAAAACCACTTAATAATGCCACTAAGCCCTGGTCGGTGCGCATGCCACTGGCATACATGTGCTCATATGCATAAGCTTTATCCATGATTTTGGAAACTTCCGGCATGTAGTCGAGCGATTCGTTGTA
>JAFMKE010000167.1 GCA_017853115.1 Verrucomicrobiota bacterium | reverse complement strand
AAATCGCCAAATTACAATCGAAAAATTTACTGTATTCCAACGAAAACTTGATTGGCCCTTTGTTTTACATGACAGGCCTAAGCAAAACGGATATCGCTCAGAATCTAAAAGAAATTGGATTTGAAAAAGTTATCATAACGATTAGGAACCAATATGATATGTTAGACTCTATTTATCGTCAATATATCATGGAAGGAGGTGTAGCCAGTTTTGATTTTTTCATCGGTGATTGGCGCTATTCATTCAATCTGAAGCATTTGAGATTCTATAGACTTATTAAATACTACCACTCTTTATTTGACAAAGACAATGTGCTTGTCTTATTGAATGAAGAAATGAAACAAAACGAAGCTGAGACAATAAAAAAAATCGAGTTATTTACAGGGGGTAAATATGTGAAGCCTGAGAATACCTTAGACCCAAAAAAAGCCAACATTTCCATTTCCAATGGAAGTATCCGCCTACTTCGCATCTTCAACCACTTTGTACGCAGTCACCACAGACCTTCAAACCTGCTACTACCTTTTGCGGCAAGAACTTTTTATTTCAGGTATTTACTTCAGCGATTTTTAGACCCTTATTTAATCTCCAAATTCTCCAGCCGAAAAAGTTTTGTTGCACCAGATATACGTAAGCATTTACACAAAAAATACGCGGTTAGCAACGCGAAGTTAGTCAAAGAGTTTGGCTTGGATTTAGCCAAGCATAATTATCCATTATAGGTTTTAATTATGCATTTTATAGCGTAGAATATCACTGAAAGTTATATTTCGATTATATGCTGCTTTAATTCCTCGTTTCCAAACTGAAACACCATTGAGATACTTAAAAACATTCTTTGCAGCTTCCAAATCAAACACGGGAATATTGTCTCCCATAAAAATTGAAGCTGACTTTCCTTTGGGAACAAACCATTGTAAATCATGTCCATAAGTGGCGAAGTAAAATCCATATATCAAGCATTTCTCTTGAGGGAATGGTTTTAAGTCTTTCTGAACAAGGAGTGCAAACATTTCCTCATAGCTATTCGGTTTATAGCATACATCTAAATGATAGTAAAACGATTTACCAAACAATATGGTGGGCTTTCCCCAATAGGTGGATTCAATACCCGTTGATGAACCAAAAACTAATACCTTGTCGACTTTATCGATTAGCTCATAAGTGTCAAGTTCTTCATTGGCTTTTATAATTTTTAAAGCAGGATTATTTATGGCAGCAAGCTCTCTTGTTTGCTGGTTATCCACATGCTGTAAATTAGGATGAATTCTCAATATAAAATTATACGCCTCATTACCTTCAAATGCTTGAATAAGCTTTAAAATAGCATCATTTTGATTCTCATAAAGCCCGTGATTCCATTCTTTAATCACCTTTAACTCATCCTCCGATGAGTTTAGGATGAGTATATTCTCCTTGCTTGAATCGATTAAAGAATCAATCTTATCATTAGATTCCCCAGTCCGCTTAAATGATCGCTCATAGGTTTCATCACCTTTACGCTTCTTGATAAACCAATCATGACCTATTTCTTCGCGCTCAACAGGATCTGCCTGGGTCCACAATTGATGCATGCGTTCGTTTCTGTTATTTATACTGTGCGGCAAGCTGTTTTCAAAGTACTCAAATTTGAGCTTGGATCCTGACTCAATCGTTTTGAAAGGAATGTTTTTTTGTTTGCAAATTTCAATTAGCGGATGAATCTCCGCAAAACGCCCATTAAAAATTATAAACTCATCAGGAGTGTAAGATTGAAGTATTTCTGTAAAGTTATCTACAACTATGGCTGCTTTTTCTAATTCATAGCTAATATATTCCCCTCTCTTCTCCGAGTTAAGTTCATAGTCACGATAATGAGAAATTAAGCTTGAGGCCACTCCTCTCCCAATATTTATCCCTTGATATTCGTAGGCTATAACCTCTTGATAATTGGAGAAGTATGGTATGTCCAACTTTGGATTTGTAGATTTAAGTTTAATTAAATTTTCAGCCGGAATACCTATTTTGTTATGGATAAAACTCATACGCGACTGACAACTTGCACAGGCTAGTATATTGTGGAACTGATTAAAATGACAATTATGTAATGCGCTATCGCAACGAACAATCCTATACGATTTGTTCTCATCCACTACCCTTTTGATAACTTCACCTGTCAAGCCAATTTGAAGAGAACTAAGCCCAGTTAAGGCATATATCATCACATCAATCTTCTCCGGTTTACTCATTACTGGTCTTTAGATAATCCAAACTAAACGGTGTTCCTTTTACTAAATCACACAACACTTCTTTTCCTAATATATCATGTAAATGCTTTGGATGTAATCCAAATCCTGGTCGCACAGATCGCACATTTTCTAAGGTAACCACATCGCCCGCTTTCATATCTTGAGCAACATAAAGGCTTCTTGCAAACTGCTTATTTTTTACCTGAGAATCCTTCAAGTTATACGTAGCCTCACCTAGGGCTTTTTCCGCTTTTCTTACTGCATCAACCATCGAAGAGAACTCATTTACATCTAAGCTAAACGAAGCATCTGGTCCTCCAATAGATTTGTCTAAAATAAAGTGTTTTTCTATAACACTCGCTCCCAGTGCTGTAGCAACCACGGGTGCTGTTATTCCCAAAGTGTGATCAGACAAACCAACTTTTACATCAAAATCTTTTGCTATCTGTTGCATAGTCAAGAGATTAGCATCCTCCAGTGTAGTCGGATATGCAGATGTGCATTTTAAGATGGTAATATCCTCATTACCTTCTTCTCGACAGGCACTCACTACCAGTTCTATATCTTCATAACTGGCAACGCCCGTTGAAATAATCATCGGCTTACCTTTGCTTGCTGCATAACGTATTAAGGGAATATCGGTTATTTCAAACGAAGCAATTTTATACATGGGCGTATTTAATTTCTCTAAAAAGTCAACAGCAGAATGGTCAAATGGCGAGGAAAAACAAACTAAGCCTTCTTCTCTGGCTGTTTGAAACAGTTCCTCGTGCCAGTCCCAGGGCAAATGAGCCTCTTTATACAAATCATGTAGTTTCCTTCCTTCCCAAATAGTGCCCTCTATGATAAAATCAGGCTTATCACTATCTAGGGTAATGGTATCTGCTGTATAAGTCTGAAGTTTGATTGCGTCCGCACCAGCTTGCTTAGCCGCTCGGATAGTTTCTTTCGCTACTTCTATTTTCCCACCATGGTTAGCTGAAAGTTCTGCAATGATAAAAACCTTATTATTCATACTTCATTAGATTATAAACTACAGCATCATATCCATTTACTTGAGTTTGATTTAAATAGCTAAAACCAGCGTACTCAAAAGATCGGATAGATGCCACATTGACAGGTTTAATATAAGCTAAAATTTCTACATCACGCTCAAGAAGATATTCCTCACAACAGTGTTTAAGTATACGTTTGGCTAGGCCGAGTGACCTCATTTCTTTTAAGATATTAATCCCAACCGTGGCCTGAGCTCCTTCTTTTTGAAAACGAACAATGCCGATAGACTTTCCCGCTTGTTGGCATACGTAGATTACTGTTTCTTCATCCGCTAATCGCTTAGCAAACCAAATATCATGTTCTTGATTACTTATAGCATTCGGATAAAATGAATTCTCTCTACTTTCAGGATCATTATTTAA
>JAFMKE010000166.1 GCA_017853115.1 Verrucomicrobiota bacterium | reverse complement strand
AGAAAACGTAAAAAATCGTAGGTTTGCAGGCGAGTTAAAGCCCAAATACATGAACGAGTTACTGAAGAAATTTGAGAATAAAGCCCCAGAAATTGTTTTTGAGTGGAAGGATGCCGAAACGGAAGCCGAGGGCTGGGTGGTGATTAACTCATTGCGTGGTGGTGCTGCCGGCGGCGGAACAAGAATGCGTGTGGGATTAGACAAGCATGAAGTGACCTCGTTAGCAAAAACCATGGAGGTTAAATTCTCTGTAGCGGGACCACCTATTGGCGGGGCAAAATCAGGCATAAACTTTGACCCCAACGATCCACGAAAAAAGGGTGTTCTCCAAAGATGGTATCACGCAGTTTCTCCCTTGTTAAAAAACTATTACGGAACGGGAGGCGATTTAAACGTAGACGAAATCCATGAAGTAATTCCAATTACCGAAGATTGCGGGGTTTGGCATCCACAAGAAGGGGTTTTTAATGGGCACTTCCAACCTACTGAACCACAAAAAATACACCGTATCGGTCAACTTCGACGCGGCGTTTTACAAATTATTGAAGATGAACGATACACACCAAAAGCAAGCAATAAATATGTAGTAGCCGATATGATAACCGGCTGGGGTGTTGCGGAATCTGTTCGTCATTATTATGATATTTATGGAGGAAGTATTTCAGGAAAGCGCGTTATCGTCCAAGGCTGGGGAAATGTAGGTTCGGCTGGGGCATATTATTTAGCGCAAAGTGGAGCTAAAATTGTCGGAATCATCGATAGAGATGGTGGTTTAATCAATGAGGAAGGCTTCACCTTCGAAGAAATTAGAAACTTATTCATCACCAAAGAAGGAAACAAATTGAGTCATCCAGACATGTTGCCTTTCGAAGAAGTGAATGAAAAAATCTGGAAGATTCAAGCAGAAGTTTTCATTCCATGTGCAGCATCCCGCTTGATTCAAAAAAACCAGGTAGATCAAATGATTGCTTCGGGTATAGAAGTCATCTCATGCGGAGCTAATGTGCCTTTTGCGGACCAGGAAATTTTCTTTGGTCCAATTGCTGAGTATGCTGATCAAAAAATCAGTATCATCCCTGACTTTATTGCTAACTGTGGAATGGCTCGCGTTTTTGCTTTCTTGATGTCTAACGATCTTCCACCAATCATGACCGATGAATCAATTTTCGAAGACACTTCTACAATAATTAAAAAAGCCATAGAAGATACGCATGCTGCTAATAACTCAGCTTTAAATATATCTAAAACGGCATTTGAAATTGCCTTGAAAAAACTTATGTAATTATGGAAATCGCCATTCTCATTATATTCATTATTGGTTATCTCGCCATCACTTTAGAGCACCAATTGAAGGTAGACAAGTTAGTGCCCGCTTTGATTATGATGGCATTGTCATGGGCTATTTTAGCCTTGGGCATTGATAGTTTTACCAACTGGTTTGACTCACACACCATGACAATCATTGAGGGTTTTGGTTTGAAAGGGCATGAAGAAAAGATGCATATTCTTGAAAGTTCGCTGCTCCACCACTTCGGTAAAACTTCCGAGATTCTTATTTTCTTAATTGGTGCAATGACCATTGTAGAAATAATCGATCACTTTGATGGGTTTTCTACCATCAAAAAATTCATTCGAACTAATAGCAAGAAAACATTGCTTTGGATCATTGCTATACTTGCTTTTATTCTATCTGCGATTATTGATAACTTAACAGCAACCATCGTATTGATTTCTATCTTAACGAAGCTTATCAAAGAAAGAGAAGATAGAATCTGGTATGTTGGTATGATTATTATTACAGCCAATGCCGGGGGTGCATGGTCTCCCATTGGTGATGTAACAACCACGATGCTGTGGATGGGAGACAAGGTGACCACCTTCAAGCTTATTGAACACCTCATTTTACCTTCTTTAATCTGCATGTTGCTCCCTACTTTTATAGCCAGTAGAATGAAGGCTTTTCAAGGAACATTCGAAGCTCCTGAAGAAACCGAGAAACCGCACAAACGCGCCGATATGATGCTGTATCTTGGACTGGGTTTGATCATAGCTGTTCCGATTTTTAAAACCATAACACACCTGCCACCTTATGTAGGCATGATGCTTTCACTGGCGATCTTTACCATCTTTGCAGAAATTATTAGTAATAGAGAATTCGAAATGGCACAAGCCACTTCTTCTGGCAGCCATCACAGTCCTGTGCACTCCGCTTTGACAAAAATCGAAATGCCTAGTTTGTTGTTCTTCCTCGGAATTCTAATGACCGTTGCCGCGCTGGAATCCTTGGGAATGATCTTTTTCTTTGGTCAAACCGTTGAAGGATCCATCGGAACAGATTTCTTTGTAATTATTCTTGGCTTTGCCAGTGCTGTTGTAGACAACGTACCTTTAGTTGCTGCAAGCATGGGTATGTTTCCGGATCTGCTTATTGATCACCCTGATTGGCATTTAATCGCCTTCACCGCAGGTACTGGCGGGAGTATGCTAATCATAGGTTCCGCTGCAGGGGTAGTGGCCATGGGTATGGAGCGAATCGACTTTTTTTGGTATTTAAAAAGAATGGGGCTCTTGGCATTTATTGGTTATGCAGCCGGCGTTGCTTCTTTTTATTTCTTTAATGAATATTTATTTAAAGCCCTGGGGATTTAATCTTTCTCATTTAGGATATCTAAGCCGGTTGCAGCATGTGATCGGCTTTTTATTGGTGTTACATATTGCTCTTCTTCAAGACTTTCTTGCTCAATGTTCTTCCATTCTATGTTGTTGAGATTGGGCATGCCGGCCTGGACCCAACAAGTAAACCAAAGATCCGCAACATGTTTAACACTTGCTTGCATTTGCTCCTCAACCATACCATCTAATGTTTTATGATATGCCAGAGAATATGCCGATGAATAGGTTTTCATATAGCTTTCACCGCGCTTAACCAAGGCATACTTCTCGTCAGGAGGAAATTGTTCGTTAAGTTCCTTCTCCCTCCCTAAAACTATTTCTAGTTTACTATGTGCATGAAGAATGTTGGCCCAGATAAATGCGTTTGTATCTTTTATATACTTTGCTCCTCCAAGCCAAAAAGTATAGTCTTCGTGGAATAACTCAGGTAGGCGACTCTCCCAAAAACCATGGATGCCGTATTGGTCGCTTAACTGACCATTATAATTTTCTGTGGTATGTAAGGGCACGTGACTATCGGCAATATAATGACCAAGATCGGCTGAATACTTTAAAATAAGCTTTACATCCTGCGCTACAAAAGCAGCAGTCAATTTATCCATGTTCATTTCAATCGCCCAAGGCACCATGCCGTAAGCGGACAAAGTATCTTGGGTATATCGCTCCTTTGCCTCATACCAAGTGCGCGGAAAGCTATCACAGGGATAAACACAAAAATGATCAAGGTCTATGTAGTGTTTAGGGGCTTCCCCGCTTACAACGTATCGACGTTTATCGGGATCTACGGCATGTTCTGTTAGGTATTCTATGTGTGTTTTATAAAAAGTAAACATTTCCTGAGGAAGAGAAAAAACAGCTAATCGGTTTATTCGCTGATGTGCCCAAAACCCCCAGGCCTTTGCGCTAAGTGCAAAGAAGCACAAAAAAAGAAGGAAAAATGAAACTCGAAGCATGAAGTAAAGAGAAGAAACAAACTTT
>JAFMKE010000165.1 GCA_017853115.1 Verrucomicrobiota bacterium | reverse complement strand
ATATCCTTGTCGTTTATCACTTGGTTTGCATTCTGCTTGCAGTGATATTTTTAGTACAGCAGAAGCGTACATTACGCCTAGCGGTTTAATTGACTTTTACCAGATAGTAATTCTTTTTACCCCGTTGAGCTAAGATGTAGCCATTCGATAAAACGTCATCTTGGGTAACAGTCTTCTCCGCGCTTACTTTTGTTTTATTGATGCTGAGTGAATTTTCTTTTATTGCTCTGCGTGCTTCACCATTGCTCGTTAAAATAGCTGTATGTTCAGCAAAGAAAGCGACTAGGTCGACGCCATTTTGAAGAAGATTTGCGTTCAATTCAAAGCTTGGAACACCATCAAATACTTCCTCCATATCTTGCGCGCTCAGCTTGTTTAAGTCATCTATGCTAGGTTTCCCAAATAATATGTTCGACGCAATCTGTGCATTTTCCAGCGCTTCGGCATTGTGCACCATGGTAGTTACTGACTCTGCCAATGCTTTTTGCAATATCCTTAAGTGAGGAGCTTCGCGATGTGCATGAATCAACTGATCAACTTCCTCTTTGGTTTTGAAGGTAAATATTTTGATGTAAGATTCTGCATCTTCATCTGAGGTGTTAAGCCAGAATTGGTAGAATTTATAAGGGGAAGTTTTGTCTTTATCTAACCAAACATTCCCTCCTTCGCTCTTGCCGAATTTTGAACCATCCGCTTTGGTAATCAAAGGGCAGGTTAAAGCAAATGCTTTATTCTCGCCATCGTTCATGCGTCGAATCAATTCA
Source organism: Verrucomicrobiota bacterium (assembly GCA_017853115.1). Lineage (GTDB taxonomy): Bacteria > Bacteroidota > Bacteroidia > Chitinophagales > UBA8649 > JAFMKE01. Next base: position 2,901 of record JAFMKE010000165.1, on the reverse strand, counting down.
GTTCCTGTAGTAATATTTCCCCATTGATCACTACCGCCCATTTGTAATAGGCAATTGTAGTGCTTGTGCAAATAATAGAAGTCGTAGCCCTGAATGAGTTGGTAGGTAAACTCAGTAAAAGACATACCACCCCCTTCTTCGCCTAGCCGCTTTTTTACCGAATCCTTGGCCATCATGTAGTTGACGGTAATCCGTTTACCCACATCTCGTGCGAAATCGATAAAAGTAAAATCTTTCATCCAGTCGTAATTATTGACTAACAAGGGCGCATTGGCATCTTGGCTATCAAAATCGAGGAAGCGGGATAAGATTGTTTTTATGCCTTCAACATTGCGTTGTAGTGTAGATTCATCCAATAAATTCCGTTCATCTGACTTACCCGAAGGATCCCCTATCATGCCCGTAGCCCCGCCGACTAAAGCAATGGCCTGGTGACCGTGATTACGCAAGTGCATTAAAAGGATGATTGGCACAAGGCTGCCTATATGAAGACTATCTGAAGTTGGGTCGAAGCCGATATAAGTTGGTGTTGATTCTTTACTTAATTGTTCTTCGGTCCCTGGCATCATGTCGTGGATTAGACCTCGCCATTTTAACTCTTCAATAATGTTCTTCATAATCGTACTTCTGAGCAACAAAGCTAGTAATTTCAGTTTTGAATTTGGAATGATTAAAAAATAGAATTTCAGCTTTCAAGCTGTATAGCTTATTCCTTGTTTCCTGCTTCTCCTCTCAGCATAGGTACAAAGGCAAATTGCTCGAAAACTTCTTTTTGCAGTATTTGCTCATCAACTTTGGTTAAGCGAAGCATATCTTGCTTGCCTTCTTTGTTGTTGAGCGGAATAATAAGCCTGCCACCGATACGCAATTGTTTGATTAAGGCTTCAGGAATCTCTGGCGCAGCAGCGGTAATCACAATTTTCTCGTAAGGAGCAAAAGCAGGTTTTCCCTTAAACCCATCTCCGTAGTAGAATTTAATTTGTTTGTAGCCTAATGCCTTCATAAAAGGGGCTGTTTTGTCATAAAGTGCTTTTTGTCGCTCGATGGTATATAAGTCTGCACCGAGTTCAGCTAGAACAGCCGCCTGATAACCACTTCCGGTCCCAATTTCTAAAATTTTATCTCCTGGTTGCACTTCCAATAGCTGACTTTGAAATGCTACAGTATAAGGATGGGAAATAGTTTGTCCCGCACCAATGGGGAAGGCTTTGTTTTCGTAAGCGTGACTATGTAAAGCCGTGTCGGGGATAAATAGGTGGCGCTCAATTTTATCAATAGCAGCAAGAACCTTTTGGTCGGTAATTCCTTTTTGTTCCAAAAGGGATACAAGCTCTTTTCTTTTTCTTACATATTTGAAGTCCTTCACAGCACGAAAATAAGCAATTATTCTGCTGGAGTAAATTCGGTTTGTTAAAATTTATTCTGCTTAATTTGATAAAGTAAATCTTACCTTGGAGTTATATGCATAGCCTCAGTTTTTTATACCTTTGTCTAATAAAAGAAAAAGATTAAAATGGCGGACAAAATTAAGTTTGGAACAGATGGATGGCGAGCAATCATAGCAGATACCTATACCGTAAGTAATGTTAAACGGATTGCTAAAGCTACAGCTGATTGGGTGAAGACAAAAAGTGATACACCATCTATTGTTTTAGGTTATGATTGTCGTTTTGGTGGATATCTATTTGCGGAAACAGTCATCGATGTGATGGGTGCTGAAGGGGTTAAGGTTTATTTCGATAAGCACTTTGTATCTACCCCAATGATATCACTTGCTGCCAATAAATTGCAAAGCACAGCAGGTGTTATCTTAACCGCGAGTCATAACCCGCCTAGCTATAATGGCTATAAACTCAAGTCAAATTTCGGAGGGCCAACAATTCCTGAAGAAATACAAGCGGTGGAAGATTTGATTGAAGAAAGCTATGATTGCCCGAAACAAGATTGGAATGTACTTGAATCGAAGGGGCTGCTTGAATTGATGAATTTTGAAGACATGTATTACGATCACGTCGTAGCGCATTTTGATATGGAGGCTATTCGCCAATCGAAGTTCACTTTGGCCTATGATGCAATGTATGGTGCTGGTCAAGATATTCTGCCGCGCTTATTGCCTAATGCGGCCACTTTGCACTGCGATTACAACCCGGGTTTCAAAGGTCAAGCGCCTGAGCCTATTCATAAAAATCTCGGTGAATTCTCAGAATTGATCAAGAATGATCCGAATCTTTCGATAGGATTAGCTAATGATGGTGATGCTGACCGCATAGGTTTGTACAACAGCAAGGGTGAGTTTATTGACGCCCATCATATCTTGTTGTTGCTCATTCATATTCTGTATAAATACAAGCAAATGACAGGCAAGGTGGTTATCGCATTTTCTGTTTCACCAAAAATTAAAAAGATGTGTGCGGCCTATGGATTGGAATGCCAGGTGACGCCTATAGGCTTCAAGCATATAGCCAAAATTATGATAGAAGATGATGTGCTTGTGGGTGGCGAAGAGAGTGGTGGTATAGCTGTAAAAGGACATATCCCAGAGCGCGACGGAATTTGGGACGGACTAGTCATTCTAGAACATATGGCTAAAACAGGAACGTCGCTAGAAGAATTGATTGCTGAAGTTTATGATGTGGTAGGACCATTTTCGTATAACAGAAATGATCTACACTTAAAAGAATCTAAAAAACAGGAGATTATTGCCAACTGTAAAGCTAATGTTTATAAAGCTTTTGGTGATTTTGAAATTCAAGAAGTTGAAACAATTGATGGTTTCAAATACCACTTGGGTAATGATCGTAATGTGATGATTCGTCCTTCAGGCACAGAACCTGTATTGCGTGTTTATGCCGAGGCTGAAACGCCTGAAATGGTGGAGCGTATTTTGGCTCAAACAAAAAC
>JAFMKE010000164.1 GCA_017853115.1 Verrucomicrobiota bacterium | reverse complement strand
GAAAGGTCAAATATTTTTTGCATGATAAAAGGTTTAGGTTTTTTAACAGCCAGCAAAACTAAATAAAAACCATATTTGATATGGAAAAAATGTTGAAAACTATGCTGAGTGCCAATAAATACATATATTTGCCGCCCGTGAAAAAATTCATGACTTACATTTTTATTGCACTTTTTTTGTTCTTGAGCTCTTGTTCATCGACGGAAAAGATATTGCGGTCTGCAGATGCTAACTTGAAGTATACCAAGGCATTAGAATGGTACAACAAAGGGTCGTATTTTAAAGCTATTCCGGTTTTTGAGGAGTTGATGGGCCTTTACAAAGGTTCGAAAACTACCGAAGAAATATACTACTACTATTGTATGGCACAATACAAACAAGGTAATTATGTGATGGCTGCCTACCACTTCAAAAATTACACTCAAAAGCATCCATACAGTCAGTATACCGAAGAGTGTTTGTTTATGCATGCAGAGAGCTATGATAAGCAGAGTCCTAAGTGGAGTTTAGATCAAACGGAGACGTATAAGGCAATAGAAACTTACCAAGTATTTATAAATCAATATCCGGAGAGTGAGCGTGTTGCCTATTGTAATAATAAAATCGATGAGTTGCGCTTGAAGCTAGAAACAAAAGCATTGCGTGCCGCTGAGCTCTATTTCAAAACAGAGAACTTTCGTGCAGCAGCGTTTTCGTACAAAAATTTGCTTATCGACTATCCTGATATTGACGGTCCAGAGGAGATTCAGTTTAAAATTGTTAAGTCCTTTTACAAGTATGCCGAGCAGAGTATTGTGACGAAGCAGCAGGAGCGTTTTGAAGAAGCCATTAAGTATGCTAATGCTTTTGCAGCGAGATACAAGGATAGTGAGTTTTTGCCAAGCGTAATGAGCACTCAACAGGAATCCCATTTCCAGGCTATTCAAGGAGCATATTTTACAGCACTGATAACAGCTATTGAAAAGAGAGATGATAAAATTAAAGAAGTCTTTGACGTGTATGATGTTCATGTAAGCTCAATTAATGATGAACAGATTCTGGAAGAAGCACAAGCTTTAAAAGAGAAAGCGCATTTCGAATTAGTGCGAACCTACTTTTTACAAGCTCAAAATGCTGAACTATCAAAACGACAGGAAAATTACGTAGAAACTATTCAGGCTTATAGCGAGTTTATTAATATCTTTGAGGATAGTAAATACGGTAAAGAAGCGCTGAAAATTTATAACGCAACTCAAAAGAATTTAAAAAAATTAAGTAATGGATAAAATTAGAGAATACCGCAATCTTGAAGCTCCAGACAGTATTGAGCCAAAACAAATGCAAGACTTCAAGCAACAAACAGGGAATATTTATAAGTCTCTAAATGTGATTGCTAAACGCGCTAATCAAATTGGTGTAGAACTGAAGAATGAATTGCACGACAAGCTGCAAGAGTTTGCATCGGCAACCGACACTTTGGAAGAAGTTTTGGAAAACAGAGAGCAAATCGAGATTTCCAAGTATTATGAAAAGCTTCCTCACCCCACTATTTTAGCTACTGAAGAATTTCTTCATGACAAGCTTTACTTGAGAGAAAAGGGTGAAGATTCGGCAGAATAGTCATGCTGAAGGGCAAAAAAATAATCTTAGGTGTCACGGGAAGTATAGCTGCTTATAAAGCTGCTTATCTGTGTCGCTTATTAATCAAAAATGAAGCAGAGGTACGGGTGGTAATGACCGCTAGTGCCTCTGCTTTTATTTCCCCCCTTACCCTTTCAACCCTAAGCAAGCATCCTGTTCAAATTGAAATGTTTGATGATGCGTCGAACTGGAATAATCACGTAGAACTTGGCTTATGGGCTGACTTGTTTCTTGTAGCTCCTTGTTCGGCCAACACTTTAGCTAAAATGGCGAATGGAGCCTGTGATAATTTGTTGCTTGCTACTTACTTGAGTGCTAAATGTCCTACGGCCATTGCTCCTGCAATGGATTTGGATATGTGGAAACATTCGGCAACCCAAAGAAATATTCAACTAGTTCAAAGTGATGGCGTTCATGTGATACCCGTTGGAAATGGTGAATTGGCTAGTGGCTTAAATGGAGAAGGGCGTCTTGCAGAACCTGAAGATATATTGACCTACCTCAACAATGAGTTTTTTAACTAAGCACAAAGTCCTTATTACCGCTGGACCAACTCACGAACCCATAGATCCTGTTCGATTTATAGGCAACCGATCCAGCGGAAAAATGGCTTATGCCATCGCAGAGGTTTTTGCTGAAGCTGGTGCAGTAGTAGTTCTCGTCAGTGGTCCAGTTCAATTGCAAGCCAATCATCCCAATATTCAAGTGGTGCCCGTAGAAACCGCAGCACAGATGTACGATGCTTGTCATCAGTATTATTCATCGTGTCAAATTGCCGTCCTCGCAGCTGCTGTGGCGGATTATACTGTTGCCAATCCTGCGGATAAAAAGATCAAGAAGCAAGGAGACAATCTTACATTGGAATTAGTCCAAACCAAGGATATTCTAATGAGTTTAGGGCAAGTAAAGTCGAACGAGCAAGTATTAATCGGTTTTGCTTTAGAAACGAACGATGCGATAGCCAATGCAAAAAAGAAGCTGCTAGCGAAAAATCTCGATTTTATCGTGTTGAACACATTGCAAGATGAAGGAGCTGGCTTTAGACATGACACGAACAAGATTAGCATCATCAACAAATACAATAAAATCACTAATTTTGAGTTAAAGGACAAACGATTAGTAGCCCAGGATATTCTAAACTATCTTGAGGAATATTTAAGGGAAATGAAGGTAGTATAATGAAGAAGATTTTTTCAATTTTGCTGATGGGGATAGTGAGCTTTGGCTTACTAAATGCCCAGGAACTTATCTGTGAAGTAACGGTTTCTGCTCCCGATGCATCTAAAGTAAATACCGATCCACGCGTATTTAAGACACTAGAGAATTCGATTACTGAATTCATGAATAATCGAAAATGGACCGACGAAAGCTTTAAAGAACACGAGAAAATTCAAATGAGTATATTCATCGGCATAACTGAGCAATCTGGCGATAATGGATATAGCGGTTCTATTACTGTGGTTACTAAGCGACCAGTTTTCAATAGCAATTATAATTCTACCGTACTGAATATCATAGATAATGATTTTGCTATAGTATATAAGGAGTTTGATCCTATTGAATTCAATGAGTTTCAGTTTACTTCAAACCTCAGCCATATTTTAGGGTACTATGCTTATCTAGCTATCGGTGTTGATTATGATACCTATGCTGACTTAGGCGGACAGAAGTATTTACAAAAAGCACAGGATATGGTTAACCTGGTGGGAACCAGCGAAGCGAATGCTTATAAAGGCTGGAAATCCTATGATAAAAATCAGCGTAATCGCTATTGGTTTATCACTCACCTCATGAATGGTCGTTATGAGCCTTTCCGTAAAGCGATGTATATCTATCACCGTGAAGGCTTAGATAACTTCTATGACGATCCAGAGCTCGCACGAAGCAAAGTGATGGCTGGCTTGAATGAAGTAGCTAAAGTTTCTCAGGACAATCCAAATTTACCTTTAGTACAAACCTGGTCGGAAAGCAAGTTAAATGAAATAGTTGGTGTGTTTTCTGAAGCCCCAGCTGAAGAAAAAACAGCTTTTCTTGCCTTAATCAAAAAGGCAGACCCTACTAACGCAAACGAATACGATAGAATTAAAGGCGGTAAGTAAGAGCTA
>JAFMKE010000036.1 GCA_017853115.1 Verrucomicrobiota bacterium | reverse complement strand
TGTTCGGCTTTTGATACATTGGATATTAATATACGAACCGATTTTCCTGTATTTTTCCCTACTGCCTTCTCACCATTTGATGATGAGTTTAAGGTAGATTGCTTGAATGATTATTTTGAAATGAATATTGCGGGTGCATCAAATTTGGATGTTAAGATATTCAACCGATGGGGCGAGTTGGTGTTTGAAAATCCTAATCAAACCAATGGACCAAGTGATCCGAATCAGTTGGATTGCACGAATCCGCGTAACGCATGGGATGGTACATTTAAAGGTGAACCAGTACCGATGGGCTCGTATATTTACCAAGTTATAGCAACATACTTCAATGGCGATGAGAAAACCTTCAGCGGAACGGTTACTGTTTTGAGATAGGTTTTAATGAAATGATGAATAAAAAAAGGAGCAATTTGCTCCTTTTTTTGTTTGGAGAAGCTAAGCTTACGATGATAGCTTTCATGAAATTCGATGCAATTAACTACCTTTGTCAGCCAAGAAAAATCACATGAGTAAGAAAGCGTATAATCCCTCGGAAATAGAAGACAAATGGTATCAATACTGGATGGATAATCAGATTTTTAAATCTGTTCCAGATGAAAGAGAGCCCTACACTATTGTTATTCCTCCTCCGAATGTAACGGGTATTTTACACATGGGGCATATTTTGAACAATACGATTCAAGATATTCTTATTCGCAGAGCACGTATGTTGGGTAAAAATGCTTGCTGGGTTCCTGGAACAGACCATGCGGCCATTGCAACGGAGTCTAAAGTAGTTAATAAATTGCGTGAGGAAGGACTGACAAAAAGTGAGATTGGGCGAGAAGAATTCCTTAAACATTGTTTTGAGTGGAAAGATAAGTATGGCGGTATTATTATTGACCAACTTAAGAAAATGGGGGCTTCTTGCGATTGGGATAGGGAACGCTTTACTATGGAGCCATCATTAAATGATGCAGTTACCGAAATCTTTAATATTTGGTATGAGAAAGGGTACATTTTCCGTGATTGGAAAATTGTGAATTGGGATCCCAAGGCGCAAACTACCTTGAGTAATGAAGAGGTTATTCGAAAGGATGTTCAATCGAATTTGTACTATGTTAAATATCCTATTGTTGGAAGTGATGAATATGTAACTATTGCTACTACGCGTCCAGAGACCATTATGGGTGACACGGCTATTTGTGTGCATCCGGATGATGAGCGCTACAAACATCTGCATGGCAAGAAAGTGATTGTTCCTATGGTTAACCGAGAGGTGCCAATTATTTGTGATGATTACATCGATATGGAATTCGGAACGGGTATGTTAAAAGTAACACCCGCGCATGATGCAAATGATTATGAGATTGGGCAACGTCACCAACTTGAAACCATAGATGTATTTAATTCCGATGGAACGATTAGTGAAGCGGGACAAGTGTTTGTTGGAGAAGATCGTTTTGTGGTTCGCAAAAAAGTAGCACAATTTTTAGAGGAGCAAGGTGCCTTGTTGAAGACTGAACAAATGACGAACAATGTGGGGTATTCGGAAAGAAATGCGGACACCGTCGTAGAACCTCGTTTGAGTTTGCAATGGTTTGTCAGAATGGATGAAATCGTAAAGCCAGCCTTGGCTCACGTTATGGCTGATGATATTCGAATTCTTCCGCCAAAATTCAAGAATGTTTATAAGCATTGGTTGGAAAACATCAGAGACTGGCCTATTTCGCGACAGTTGTGGTGGGGACATCAAATTCCTGTTTGGTATTATGGCGAAGAATACGTGGTGGCTAAAAATGAAGAGGAAGCCTTGAGTAAGGCGCGTCAGAAGTTTAATAAACCTGATTTGCGTATCGATGATTTAAAGCAAGAAGAAGATGTATTAGATACATGGTTTTCTTCCATGCTCTGGCCAATTTCTGTTTTTGATGGTTTTGGTAAGGACAAAACGGAATTCAATTATTACTATCCAACGAATGTACTAGTTACTGGTTGGGATATTATTTTCTTTTGGGTTGCACGAATGGTTTTCGCAGGGTATGAATTTACGCCAGCATTCAATTTGGCCGATGGTTCTTCACGACCTTTGGAAAAGCAAAAACCTTTTGAAGACGTTTACTTTACGGGAATGGTTCGCGATAGTCAACGAAGAAAGATGTCAAAGTCTTTGGGTAATTCACCCGATCCTCTCCAATTAATCGAAGATTATGGAGCTGATGGCGTGCGTTTTGGAATGATGAGTGTGAGTGCGGCAGGCAATGATTTGTTATTCGATGAAAAACTATGTGATCAAGGGAAGAAATTTGCCAATAAGATTTGGAATGCCTATTCTTTGGTTGAGATCTGGGCTTCGAATGCAGAGGAAAAAGCCAATGATAACGCCAGTACCTTCGCTTGGTTTGAAAGTAAGTTAGCACAGACCATAGTGGAGGTCAATGCCTCATTGGATAGCTATAGAATATCAGAAGCCTTGCTAAGTATCTATACGTTTATCTGGCAGGATTTCTTTAGTACTTACTTAGAGTATGTGAAGCCGAATTATGGCGAAAATCAAGATCTTAACACGCTTAATAAAACCTTGGAATATTTCGAAACGGTATTGCAATTACTTCATCCATTTATGCCTTTTGTTACGGAAGAAATTTGGCAAGGAATGGAAAAGAGAGCAGTTGGTGCCTCTATTAACTTGACATCTTGGCCTGAGGCTGGCAGTTTGGATAAATCGACATTAGAAAAAGGAGAGTACAGTAAAGAAATTATTTCCGCTATCCGAGATATTCGTAAATCGGCTCAAGTTAAAAATAGTGAGCAGCTAAAAGCATATGTCTTAGCGGACAACGCATCAATTTATAAAGATTTCTCTTCGAAAATCATCAAATTAGGAGGATTAGAATCGCTGGAAGAAGTGAATGACAAAGTGAATGATGCCCAAAGCTTTATCGTGAAAGGACAGCAGTTTTTTATCGAGTTGAATCAAGCGATTGACGTGGAGGCGAAACGCGAGGAATTGGAGGAAGAACTAAAATATACTAAGGGTTTCTTAGTGTCTGTCCAAAAGAAGTTAAGCAATGAACGCTTTGTGAATAATGCTCCTGAAAAAGTTGTTGCACTTGAAAAACAAAAGCAAGCTGATGCGGAAGCGAAGATTAAATTGTTGGAAGAGAGTTTAGCTAAGTTGTAGACATTACTTACTCCTGTAATTTGAAATAAATTGATTAATTCTATGGAAGAGCAATCAGGTAAAAGCGAAGCGTATTTGGATACGAAAGTTGAAGTGCTTGCGGATGGCCCCATGCTTGTCCATGGTTCTGTTATTGTCCAAACTCCTGATGGGAAAGAGGAGATTAAGCAAAAAACGACTGCCTTTTGTCGTTGTGGAGAATCCGCGAATAAACCTTATTGTGACGGTACTCATGTAAAGATTGGCTTCAAAGGATAACTTGTTTTTGACCAACTACTTTCCTTTCTTTTAAAGAAATCATGCCTAGTGTTCGATAATTCTTTTAATTTTTTTTATTTTCATCGAGGACTAAGTAATTGGAATTATGGACAATCACGACAATAATCGGGAAAACGGTAAGAGAAAAATGCATTATTCGCCCAACTTGCTATCATGCATAAATAATGCAATTGATAACCGAGTGATTGTAACCTTGGAGTATGATTCAAGAGAAAATGGACAAACTACTCGAAGCGTTGAACCTATGGCTTTGGTATATAAAAATCGGAAAAGAAATCTGGTAGCCTGGTGTCAACTGCGCGAGGATTGGCGTTCTTTTCGGCTGGATCGTATCGAAATGGTTAAACTGCATACTCAAACCTTTGAAAAGCGGGATGGCTTTGAATTAAGTGAATTTGAAGGCGATGACTTTGCAGAGAATGAAGAAAGTGAATCTTAAATATTCAGCTTGGCATGTGTAGCCAGTCTGTCAATTTTACCACTAGTAGTTTCTTCAAATTTTAATACAAAATGCACCTCTTTGGGTTTGTGATAAGGAGGTAATCCATTAAATAAATTGGATGGCATTTGCATTGGCATACCTTCAATTATCAATATCACCCGATTGTTGAGTTTTTTATCGGGTAAGGCACTGATGAAAAAGCGCTTGTCGATCTGCTTTGCAAGCATATTTTCAATCATTTCAGGTAAAACTTTAATACCGCCTGTTTCAATAGCAAAATCTAGTCGACCTTTCCATCGGAAAGTGCTTGTTGAGATTTTTTCGATAATATCATTGGTTTGGATGGGTGTTTTTTCAAATATTGGAGCAAATACTTGAAGGGTATCATTGCTAGCTTGCTCAATTGTAATACCGGGTAAGCAAGTAAAGTAATCTTCGAAGCCTATTTTTCGGAGAGCAAAGTGACTTATTGTTTCAGTCATCCCAAAACTGTGATATGCCTTTAGGCCTTTCGAACGGATTTGTTCCTCCAGTTGAGAACTTACAGTTCCTCCACCGATGAGTAGGTGCTTGATTAAGTATAATTGCTCAGGATTTTCAGTTAATGAGGTATGTATTTGGTAAGGAACCATAGCACAAAAATCGATGGATTTATTCAATGTTTTTAGTGGATTGGATTGCGGTTTTATAAGCTGCAAATCGAGTTTTGCATAAAAAGCACGAACAATCATCATCATGCCGCCAATGTTTTTGGCTGACATGCAAAGTAAGGCTGTATCCTTGGCTTTTAAATTGAAAAATGTGCATGTCAATTGCGCACTTGCAAGCATTTTAACTTTATCAATTTGGATTAGTTTTGGTATACCTGTTGAACCGGAAGTTTTCACCTCTATATAGGGCAGGGGATTGAGCCAAGCTTCTATAAAAAGCCAAAAATCATCTTCCCATGCTTCTCTAATTTGTTTTGTACTGCACCTTTCGAGTAAGCTGGTTTTATTGAGTTTTTCTCCGTTAAGTATGAGCGTGTTGAAATCTTTCATCCCAATTAAGGGGCTAATTTAGCTATATTCGTAGTAACAAGTGATGATTCGGTATGAAACAGTTTTTTTATGTTTTTGTGTTTTTATTTTTGGTTTCTTGCAAGAGTAAGGATGGACTAGTTTCCTCTCCGAGAGTGCAAGATGGGGAAGTTGTTGTAGTTGAAGGTAAAAAAGCCTTATTGTTTAATGTGGGTATGCTGAATGAGCCGGATAAAGCTGATTTACTTTTTAGTATTAGAAACTTAAGTTTGGCAGACAAGCAGTTAAAAATAGATGTACAATATGCTGGTGGTTGTGTTCGGCCACATGTTTTTGAGTTGGTAACTGATGGTATTATTGATACAAATGGCAACATGGCCTTTCAATTGTTGCATCGCACGCACAATGATTTTTGCAAGGCATTAATCATGGAAACACTTGTTTTCGATTTCTCTAGTTTATATCGATTAAACTCGGCAAAGTTGAAGACATTTACAATTAACCAACAAGCTAAAGTAACGTTCTGATTTCATGCAAATCGTTATTCATACTGATGGAGCTGCTCAGGGTAATCCGGGCAAGGGAGGATATGGTGTTGTGATGCAAGCGGGTAAACACTATAAAGAGCTTTCTGAAGGTTATCGAATGACCACCAATAATCGTATGGAGTTGCTCGCAGTTATTGTTGGTCTAGAAAGTATTAAAATTGAAAAGGCTCAAGTTCTTATTGTTTCTGACTCTAAATACGTAGTAGATGCGGTGGAGAAGCAATGGGTTTTTGCTTGGGAGAAAAAGAAATTTGCCAAGAAAAAGAACCCTGATTTGTGGGAGCGCTTTCTGCGTATTTACCGCAAACATGATGTTCGATTGAAATGGATAAAAGGCCATGCAGGCCATCCTTTGAATGAGCGTTGTGATCAACTTGCCGTAGAAGCGGCAAATGGTGTTGACTTACTTGTTGACACGTACTATGAGCAACAAGTTAGTGGTTGATACTTTCATTCATGGAGGCGCGATGTTTTCTATAAATTTTTTACGATGTACGTCGTCTGTGCCAGTTCATGAATCTTTAACAAGGAGTTCATAAGTATTAGTTTGTTGCTACATTGACAAAGAAGTATTTCTTTTCATTTGTTTATCGTAATTTTAAGGAATTATGAATTTAATGTTACGTAAATACTTTCTACTCATCGCTGCCATTTTGTTTCTAATTGTTTCTTGTGGAAAGGATACCGAGGATGTGGTGAACAGAGGGCCCAATACGAGTCAAACCGAAGATTGGATGCAGGATTTGATGGCTAAATATTCAGATAGAAATTTTAGCTTAAAAGATATCTGTATTCCGCGCGCTCATGACGCTGGAATGTATGAACTTAATACCTGTACTGGTGGTAATGCCTGTAATACCCAAACACAGGATCAAACGATGAGGTCTATGCTCGAAATGGGTATTCGTCTATTTGATGTGCGGCCTATTCCAATTGATGGTGAGTATTGGACATATCATAGAAACTCTTGCGGTGGATTGGGTTGTGAAGGAGCTTTATTGCGTTCATTCCTGGAAGAAACAAAAGCCTTTTTGGATGAACACAACGAATTGGTGATCTTTGAAATGAATAATCTTTGTAATACATCAAGTCAAGATCCTGAATTGGTGACCTTGATTCAGGATGTGTTGGGTAATACTTTGTACAAGCTAAATGCGCCGTTAGATGAAGATTTTATTCTTACGCCCTTAAATGAAATTATACCACCCTCTAATAGTGGTGGAAAAGTGGTTTTACTATTTAGTGATTTGAACACAAGTAATGATTCGCCTGCTCAAGGTTTGTTTGCTTATGATTTCATACCGATTAGTGGTTCTTATGCAAATAGCCCGGATATCGATTATGTAATTGCCAATCAACTGCAAAAATTTCAAAACTTTAATTCCGTAGATAATCGTTTGTTTAAGGTCAGTTATACCTTTACTTTAGATATTGCCAATGCCGTATCATGCTTATCGAACCCTGAATTTGCAAGTTCTATTGAAGAGTTAAGCCTAGAGGGTAGGAGACGTATGAGCGATGTTATCGATTCTTGGATAGCGAATGGGTTCATTACTAAGAATAAAATCCCTAATATTTTTTCCGTGGATTATTGTAATACGGAAGTGACAATGGAATGTATTCGTTTAAGTGAGTTAAGTCTCGAGCTTTAGTTTGAAGCATAAAGCTTAACTTTATAGCCGGACGTATGGCTCAAAAGTTATTTCGAAGTATCTTTTTCTTGGTTTTAATCAATTTGTTGGTTAAACCCGTTTGGATTTTTGGTATCGATTTACATGTACAAAATGTAGTGGGTGCAGAGGATTACGGGCTTTACTTTATCGTGTTTAATTTCTCATTCTTATTTCATGTTTTGCTCGACATGGGCATTCATCAATTCACAAATAGGGAAGTAGCTCAAGACCGGAGATTTCTATCAGAGCAATTTGCAAAACTTTTTGCAATCAAGGGCTTACTCGCTATCATCTATTTCGCTGTAAGTTTTGCTTTAGCCGGGATTTTAGGATTTTCTTTCATCCAAAAAAAGTTGCTTTTTTTCCTAGTAATCAATCAAATGCTTTTGTCGCTTATACTTTTCAGTAGGAGTAATTTTACAGCGATGCAATGGTATGCTTGGGATGCCTTCTTTTCTGTTTTTGATCGTGTTTTAAGTATTCTGCTTTGTGTGCTGCTGTTATATACATCTTCGTTTGGCACTTTTGAAATTATGGACTTCGTTTATGCACAAACCATAGCGCTAACCCTTGGGGCGTTATTTTCTTTGTCAGTAGTTGCATGGAAGGGTGAAGTGATATTCCCGCGTTTAGAATTGAAATCTCTATGGCCGTTGATTTATAAGTCATTGCCTTATGCTTTGGTTGTACTGTTAATGACCATATATACCCGAATCGATGCGGTAATGCTGGAAGCTTTGTTGGATGATTCAGCTAATCTTCAAGCGGGAATTTATGCAGCGGCTTATCGTATTTTGGATGCCGTAAATATGATTCCTTTTCTCTTAGCTAGCTTATTAATTCCATACTTCGCTAAGCAACTTAAACAACAAGCCGATTTTCAGGATGTCTTATGGCACGCAGTTTCTTTAATGATCAGTTTAGCCATTCCTTTTCTATTGTTAATTTATTTTTTCCATGCTGAGTTAATCGATTTGATGTATACCGAAGGCAACCCTTCATGGTATCCAAGCTTTCAGTTACTGATGTTTTGCTTTCCATTTGTATTTATCAGTTACTTATTTGGTGGTTTCCTTACTGCCGCTGGGTACTTAAAGCAGATAAGTGTTTTTGCTTTTATTACGATTGGTTTGAATATAGCTTTGAATTATTTCTTGATTCCAGATTCGGGGGCCTTGGGTGCTGCTATTGCTACAATTGCATCTCAAGCCTTAATGGCGATTGCACAGCTTTCGTGGGTTATGCGTCATTGGGAAACAGATTTTAGCTGGAAATTACTGCTAAAAACACTTCTTTATTTTGGTATTTTACTGATTGTAATCCTACTATTAAATACCTTCAGTTTTACCTGGCTGCTTAAAATAGCCATCTTTGCGCTTGTAGCAATACTATTGTCCGTAGCTTTGCGTTTGCTTAATATTAAAAAACTAATACATCTTTAGATTAAAACTAAGCCTATTATGAATCCAGAATTTAATTTGATAAGTGTAATACGAACCCTGTTGAAGTGGAAGTTTCATATTGCGGTTGTAACAATTTTCGCAGCAATTGCAGCAGTTATAATCACGGTTTTTATCATGGATCCTTATTATCAGAGTTTCGCGATAGTTTATCCTGTTAATCAAAGCATGGGAGACCGGGGAGCTTTGTTTGGAAGCGAAGGAATTGATGCCGAAGATTACTACTACGGTTCAAAACATGATGCCAATCGAATCATTACTATCGCTACATCTTCTACTTTAGTTCAATATATAATTAACAAATATAATTTGACTGAGCATTACGATTATGCGGGTGAAAAGTATGAAGCGAGTAACACAACTGAGGAGTTTATGGAAAACTATCAGGTGTACAAAACAGATAAGGAAGCCATTCGAATTAATTTGATTGATACGGATGCCCAGTTAGCTGCAGATATTGTTAATGATGTAGTAGAGACTATTGCGAATGAAACGACTCGACCAATAGCAGCGAATAAAGAAAAGTTGGCCGATTTGTTTGAGGCTCAAGCGAAAGCTAAAAAGAATCAAATGGATTCACTTTTGACGGTTTTACTCAGCTCAAAGGGTCAGGATGATATCTATAATGTTCGAAATATGCAATACACTCGAGCAGTAGAGGAGTATAATGAGATTCGTTTGCTTGCCGATCAATATGCTCTCGCGGTGCAGCAGAATATGTCCGGCATTGAAGTAATCGAATATGCTTATAAAGCAGAGCGAAAGTTGAAACCCGTTCGTTCTAAAATATGTATCGCCACCACAATGTTAGCCTTCATCCTTGCTTGTTTGGGTGCAATAGGTATTGAGCAAGTTAACTATATCAAAGAGGAATTAGCGAAGTCCTAGTTTGAATAAGCAAGTTAACATAGCTTCCCACGAATTCAAGCTTTTTTATCTCTATGCATTTTTGAGCTTGTCTTCCTTGCTGTCTGGATTTTATTTTGAGCAGAAAGTCTTGCTTGCGCTTCCTTTTGCAATGCCATTAAGTGTCTGGGCAATACAGAATTTTAAAAGTCTCTATTTCTTTTTATTGGCTTGGATTCCCTTGTCTATAGAGTTTGATGTGACAGATAGTTTAGCTACTGATTTACCGACAGAACCTCTGATGGCTGGTTTTTTATTGATTGCCTTGTTTTATGGATTACGAAATGCACGAAGAATAGATTTCTCCTTCTTTTTTAATCCGGTGATGTTTTTCCTAACACTGCATTTAGTTTGGTTAACTGTGGCTACTATCTTTTCAACTGTGCCCTTGTTTTCCATGAAATTTATGCTGGCAAAGTGGTGGTATGTTACGGCTTTTTTGGTAGTTACCGCTTTGGTAATCAAAAATGTGGAAGATGTGAAACGCATGTTTTGGGCGATTTTTATTCCTTTAACTTTTACCGTGCTTGTAGCCTTGGTGCGTCATGCGATGGTTGGTTTTGATTTTGATTTAATCAATCCCGTGTTGCGTCCATTTTATCGAAACCATGTGAACTATGCCGCTATTCTGGTGGTGTTTCTGCCGTTTGTTGTTTATGCCCGCACATGGTATCCTAAGTACAGCGCTAAGTATAATTTACTAATACTAAGTGTTTTGGTGTATATAGCGGGTATTTATTTTTCATACACGCGGGCATGCTACCTTGCCCTTGTAGTTATGCTAGTGTCTTATTTTATATTCCGCTTTCAATTAGCAAAGTTTGCAGTAATTGCTGCGCTAATCGCTGCTGTGTTTATTGGAAAGTTTATTACAGATGAAAATCATTATATCACGTATACGCCGAGTACAAATACTGTATCACAACACGAATTTGGTGATTTGATTGATGCTACTTTTAAGGCAGAAGATGTGAGTAGTATGGAGCGAATCTATCGTTGGATTGCAGCTATACATATGATTGGCGAAAAACCTTTTGTGGGTTTTGGCCCTAATGGATTTGTGGAGAATTACGAGAATTATACCGTGTTTATTTTTGAAACATGGATTAGCGATAACCAGGAAAGAAGTGGTGTGCATAATTACTTTCTTATGACAGCTGTGGAGCAGGGATTGATAGGCTTAACAATTTTCCTAAGCTTAATAATATCCTTTTTTATCTGGGGTGAAAAAGTTTTTCATCGACAGACTGGCAACACGAAAATGCTTGCAATGGCTGTGCTTTTATCCATGATGGCTTTGTTTGTTAATTTACTCTTCAGTGATATGATTGAGGTAGATAAAACAGGGTCCTTCTTTTTTATTAATATGGCATTATTGGTTTTACTCCATCGCAATTTTAATGGGCTTATACCTGCAGAGATAGGAAGTAAAAACAAAAGCACTAACAGCATTTAATGCCATTAGCGCTTTAATCATTGAATCTGCTTGTGACCTAGAATGGATAACCACCTTTGGCGTAGGCATAATCGGCGATGTCTCGTCTTAATTCTTTAGCGTTGATGTTATACCGCTGTGTTAACTTACCAAAAAGGTAGCGCATAGTTTTTTTGTTAAAGCCCTCGGTGTAGGCATCGATAATCTCATTACCTGCTTTACGCACCTTATCCAAGGCATCATACAAATACACTTGCACCGCTTTTTCCATGATTTTAATCTGATCCGCTTCAACCATGGATTTATTTTTAAGTTTTTGTACACGCAAATAGGCCGCCTCTGCTAAGAAACCTTCAGCAAGAATATCTGCAAGGTTCATAACGATTTCTTGTTCGTCAACAAGTTTCTTTCCAAGTTTCTTGCCTGCAGCACCAGATATTAATAAAAAGCTAGCTTTAATATTTTCAATAATTGCCGCTTCATCAGTCGATGTAAAAGGCAACATGTTTTTGAATAGGATACCCGGTATTTTTTTTCCAGCTTGAGTCAAATTGATTTCCTTACTTTTCAGGTGACGTTTGGTCAATTCTGCAACAGACAGCATACGGTTAATTTCATTGGTTCCCTCATAGATTCGTGTAATTCGCGCATCGCGATACCCCATTTCAATACCAGTTTCCATACTGTATCCCATGCCTCCATGAACTTGCAAGGTTTCATCCAATACAAAATCTGCATTTTCAGATCCTTTTACTTTGAGAATGGCACATTCAACAGCAAACTCTCTTAATGCATTAAGTTTTGCTTCACCATCAGCTTCACCAGCTTGTTTAAACTCAGCAGTTTTTAAATCGATGTTTCGACCTACCTGATAAATAGCAGAATCCGCTGCAAACGTGTGCACAATCATTTGAGCTATTTTATTTTTAATAGCTCCAAATTCCGCAATTGAAGTATCAAACTGTTTTCTTTCCTTCGCATAAGTAACCGCTTTGTCAATAGCAAACTTACAACCTCCGGTTGTTCCAGCAGCCAACTTAATTCTTCCGGAGTTGAGAATATTTAAGGCAATTTTGAATCCTTCTTCCCGACCAGCCAACATATTTTCTACGGGTACTGGACAGTCATTAAAAAATACTTGAACCGTTGAGGAACCTTTAATACCCATCTTTTTCTCTTCTGCTCCCAAAGTGATACCGCCAAAGGCTTTTTCAACGATGAAAGCTGATAGTTTTTTGTCATCATCAATTTTTGCGAAAACTATAAACAAGTCTGCAAAACCTCCATTGGTAATCCACATTTTTTGTCCGTTCAAAATGTAATGCGTCCCGGCTTCATTCAATACGGCACGTGTTTTACCCGAATTTGCATCGCTACCCGCATTGGGTTCTGTTAGGCAATACGAAGCCTTTAGTGCTGCGCTGGCAACTCCTGGCAGGTATTTAGCTTTTTGTTCTTCTGTTCCGTAGTAAACAATAGGTAACGACCCGATAGATGTTTGGCATCCGATAGTAGTTGCAAAAGAAAAGCCTTGCGCACCCGCTTCGGCAAAGATTAGACCGGTATTAAAGTCTAAATCAATACCACCATGTTTTTCACTAATGGCCACCCCACATAATCCCAATTCAGCAGATTTTTCAAGTAGGCGGGCTACCTCTGCGCGATCTTCTTCATTCGTGGCATATAACTCTCTTCCTCTTTTCAACATGGGCTCTTGAATTTCTTTAAGACAGAAATCAATTACCATATCTTTTATCATTAACTGTTCTTCCGTAAATTCTTCCGGCACGAATACTTCTTCTGGATTACCCGCTTTTTCAATAAATGAACATCCTTTTACCATAGTACAATTTTTATTGATTCAAAGATAAATAAAAAAAGCAATGCATGCATTGTATTTTTCTAAAAACTGTCATTAGTAAATTTAATATGCAGCTTTATTAATACCATCAATTTTCAAATTGCTGTGTTTGTACTTTTTTCTTTAGTTTTGGTTGCGCTTTAGATTGATTGCTAGTTATGCATAAAATGTATCGAAATATTTTAGTCAGATTTTCCTGTTTTTTCCTCATGCTCGGTGGTATGGCTAACGCCCAAATCATTATAATAGAAGATGTTGAAACGAATGAGCCGATTGAGATGGCCACGATTGCGAGCAGCAGTCCTAACTTGTTTGTGGTTACGAATGGAAAAGGAGAGGCTGATATCTCTGATTTTCAAGGGCTAGAAAAAATAGAAATCCGAAGTATGGGTTTCCTAAGCGTACAATTATCTTATCAGGAAATAAAGGATAGGTATTTTGAAGTGAAACTTGAACCATCCAGTTTTTCTTTAAATGATGTGGTGGTAAGTGCCACAAAATGGCGTCAGGACAACGATGAAGTGCCTGGAAAAATAACGAGTATTTCTATGACTGAAGTCGCTTTGCAAAATCCGCAAACTGCTGCTGATTTACTTGGGAGTTCGGGAGAGGTTTTTATTCAGAAAAGTCAACAAGGTGGTGGTAGTCCCATGATTCGTGGGTTTTCAACTAATCGCTTGTTGTATGTGGTGGATGGTGTACGGATGAATACGGCAATATTTCGAAGTGGAAATATACAGAATGTCATTTCATTAGATGCCTTTGCAACAGAGCAAACGGAGGTTTTATTTGGGCCTGGCTCTGTTATTTATGGCAGTGATGCCATTGGAGGAGTGATGAATTTCACCACCTTAACCCCCCACTTTTCATCTAGCGAAAAAACCTATATCAATGGAAGTGCTTTGACCCGATTTTCTTCTGCGAATAAGGAATTTACCGGTCACTTTGATGTGCAAGTCGGATGGCGGAAGTTTGCTATGTTGACGAGTGTTTCCTATTCTGACTTCGGTGATTTGAAAATGGGATCCCAAGGACCGGATGAATATTTGCGCCCTTTTTATGTTCAGCGCCAAGATAGCGCTGATGTGATTGTGGAAAATGATAATCCTTTGGTGCAAAATCCAACAGGATATTCGCAAATGAATTTGATGCAAAAGTTTGCTTACAAAGTGAATAAGACATTAGAATTATCCTATGCATTTCACTATTCTGAAACTTCCAGTTATGGTCGGTATGATCGGCATATTCGTTATCGAAATGGTTTGCCTCGAAGCGCCGTTTGGGATTATGGACCTCAAAAGTGGATGATGAATCATTTCAAGCTTTCAAGTAAAAAAGCTAATGTTTTATTCGACGAGATGCAACTGAATCTTGCTCATCAATACTTTAATGAGAGTCGTGTCGATAGAGATTTTAATGATCCTATTGAAAGTAGCCGAGATGAGCAGGTGAAGGCATATTCAGTCAATTTGGATTTTGCGAAGCGTTTTTATGGTAAGCATGAAGTGTATTATGGTGTAGAGTTTGTCAATAATGTAGTGCAATCGGAGGGTAGTGCATTGAATATTGAAAATAGTCAAGTGCTTGCGGCACCATCTCGCTACCCGAATGCAGCTTGGGCTACGGCAGGAATTTATGCGAATTATCATTTTCAAGTAAGTGAGCAATGGAATCTTCAAGCTGGATTACGCTATGCACAGTTTTTTATTGATGCAGATTTTAGAAAAAATCAAGTATTCTATCCTTTACCCGAATCAGAAGTTCAATTAAGCAAGGGGTCCACAACAGGTAGTTTGGGGGCAATATACACGCCAGGAGCAAAGACGACAATTCGTGCTAATTTCTCCACGGGATTTCGTGCTCCGAATATTGACGATTTGGGTAAAATCTTTGATTCGGAGCCAGGTTCAGTAGTGCTGCCCAATACGGATTTAAAAGCAGAATATGTTTATAACGGGGAATTGGGTTTTGCCCATATTTTTGGTGAGCGGTTAAAACTTGATGCAACTGCCTATTATACCTATTTGCAAGATGCGATGGTCCGTCGCGACTTTTTGTTTAATGGTCAGGATAGTATCATTTATGATGGTGAATTGAGTCAGGTACAAGCTATTCAAAATGCAGCTAATGCACAGGTGTATGGTGTTCAGTTTGGCCTTGAAGCGAAACTACCTAAGGGTTTCGGACTGAATGCGGTGTATAATTTCCAGCGAGGTACAGAAGAGTTGGATGACGGGTCAACTAGTCGTTCGAGACACGCTGCTCCGATGTTTGGTGCTGCCCATATAACCTACAAGGGGAAAGGCTTACTCTTGGATTTCTATACTTTGTTTAGTGGTGGCGTTGATTTTGAGGATTTACCTATCGAAGAACAAGGGAAACCATACATCTATGCAAGCGATGCAAACGGTAATCCTTATTCTCCGCGATGGTTCAGCTTAAATTTTAAGGCTTCATATCGAGTTAATAAGTACTTTACGGTCAATGCTGGGGTGGAAAATTTATTGGATAAACGCTATAAAACATACAGTAGTGGGCTAGTTGCCCCTGGAAGAAATTTTATTCTTTCCGGAAAGCTTAATTTCTAGCTAGATTCCGCTTAAATTGTGCGAATAGAATGTGGGTTATTTGATTGTAAATAACCTACATTTTATTTTTTACAGCCACAAAAGTGAGTAAATTTGATTTTATGAGTAGAATTAAAAAGTATGGTAAAACTGCATGTATTGCAGGTGCCTCCGAAGGTATTGGAGCCGCATTTTCACATTACCTGGCGAAGGAGGGATATGACCTCATAGTCGTGGCACGACGCTTGGAACCAATGATTGCTCTTGCCAAAGAAATTGAAAGCAAGTACCAAGTAAAAGTAGATACCTTATCTTTTGATTTGTCAGCACCTAACGCCGCTAAGGATTTATTGGCAGCTGTTGAACCTTTCGATATTGATGTCTTGGTGTATAATGCTGGTTTATCGTACATCGGAGCTTTTGAAAAGAATGACTTGAATCATCACTTGGAAATTGCGCGAACAAATATCATGACACCCCTTGAGTTGTTGCAAACACTTGGTGCTAAAATGTTGGAAAGAAACCGTGGAGCGGTTGTCCTCATGGGATCATTAGCTGGTTTGCAGGGATCCGGTTTTCTCTCTACGTATGCCGCATCGAAAGCTTTCGATACTATTTTAGCTGAAAGTCTTTGGTATGAGTGGAAGGACCGCGGAGTGGATGTGATTGCTTGCGTAGCGGGAGCTACTTCTAGTCCAAATTTTATAAATACTAAACCGAAAAAGGTGGGTCTTATTGAGCCAAAAGTTCAAACACCCGAAGAAGTAGTTGAGGAGTGCTTTGCCAATTTAGGTAAGCAGCCCCGTGTAATTACAGGTTTTGCTAATCGTTTAGCGAGTTTTTTTATGCACAGGGTGTTGCCCCGCAAATTGGCAGTTAAAATAATGGGTGATACCAC
>JAFMKE010000163.1 GCA_017853115.1 Verrucomicrobiota bacterium | reverse complement strand
TGATATACCACCACTCCGTAGTCGAACTATCATGAGGTAAATCATGAATAGCCAAATCAATTTCATCGCCTTGAGGCCAATCGTTGGGCCGAGAAAAATCATGGTGATGGTTTTTCATTAATGGGTTGAATTTGCAGCCGAAGATACGAGAAAATGCACCAAGATTCGAACAAATAAAGTATTATTGAAATGCTGAAATATCCGTTATATTTACGCTACACTATGACAGGCACATTAAGATATTTTCCGATAGTATTGAGCATGATACTTTTATGCTTTTGGGTTCCTTTACATGCTCAAACGGAGGAAGATTCATTACAAACGGCAACACAGATTACTGTAGAATCAAATGATTCTGTTGAGGAATCCGCATCGGGATTGATTTATGACCACGAAAATCAGGAGTTGGTATATCACTCAGCAAATGGAAAAAAACGATACTCGGCATGGCTGTCGCTCATTCCACCGCTCATCGCTATCGTTTTTGCACTACTTTTCAAAGAAGTGCATATCGCTTTAGTTTTAGGTATTTTCTTCGGTGTTTTTACCTTGAATGGATTTCAATTCAGTAGGATACTATCCAGTTTATTAGAGATAGCAGATACTTACATCCTTCAGGCCATTGCTTGGACTGATGGAGGTGAGCTACAAACCGGACATCTTTCAATAATCGTTTTCTCCGTCTTGATAGGTGGGATGGTGCATGTCATTTCCAGTAACGGAGGGATGAACGGCGTGGTAAGTAAGGTTTCTATGTTAGCCACATCAGCTCGGCGCTCACAACTCGCTACTATGCTTATGGGTTGCTTAATATTTTTTGATGATTATGCTAATTCATTAGTCGTTGGAAATACGATGCGCCCTTTAACAGATAAATTTAAAATTTCAAGAGAGAAACTGGCTTACTTGGTCGATAGCACAGCCGCACCAATTGCCTCTGTTGCCTTTGTAACCACCTGGATTGGTTATCAATTATCCGAAATTGAAAAGGGCTTGAGTTTACAGAACTATGTAAGTATCTCAGATAGCGCGTATGGTATCTTCTTAGGTTCATTAAAATATGCTCACTACCCGGTATTCACCCTCTTTTTTATGTTGCTACTTATTGTAAGTCAAAGAGATTTTGGCGCTATGAAAAAAGCCGAAGACAATGCGAAACAAGCAGCACAGCAAACGAAGAATTCAAGTGAAAAGCAAAAAACATCCCACTGGGTGAATGCTGCTATACCTGTCCTCACCTTAGTTGGGATGGTAATTATTGGTTTAATTATAACAGGTTCTAATGCTGATATTTGGGGAAGTTCAGCATCATTTTTTACAAAAATGCGTGAAACCTTATCTAATGCGGATTCCTATGTTGCGCTTATCTGGGCATCTTTTCTTGCATGCATTGTAGCAGTCAGTATTTCAAAGATTACCGGTTCACTTGGAGTTAAAGATAGTATCCAGAGTTTGATTGAAGGCTTCAAATCTATGGTTCCTGCTGTGGTGATACTAGTTCTAGCCTGGTCGCTTGCGGCGGTAATTGAGCAATTGCATACCGCATCTTTTTTATCTTCATTAGTTCCAATAAATTTCAACGTGTATTGGCTACCGAGTATATTCTTCATTTTATCTGCCTTAATAGCCTTTTCAACTGGTTCGAGTTGGAACACCATGGCAGTGATGTATCCCATTTGTATTCCCATTGTAATTGGCGTAGGGACGCGATTCGGTGCTGAGGTAGATTTAAATTACCTGATGCCGGTTCTTTTAAATACAGTTTCAGTGATATTAGCCGCATCAGTTTTCGGTGATCATTGTTCGCCAATTTCCGATACTACGATTTTAAGTTCTTTGGCTACCGATTGCGACCACATTCAACATGTGCGAACACAATTACCCTATGCCCTTACTGTGGGCGCCGTGAGTGTATTCACCGGAGGTGTTTTGTTTGCATTAGGGCTTCCTTGGTATTTGTTGTATTTAGTTGGATTTATTAGTCTTGGTGCTATTGTATACTTAATTGGGAAAAAAGGCGGAACTTATGAAGTTTAAAGGATTTATAGGCGTGGCTGTATTGTTTATCATCATTCAATTCGTGCCCGTTCAGAGAAATACCAAAGAAAACTACCAGAGTAGTTTTAGTATCACAAGTGATTCTCCAACAAAAGCCGAAGTGACAGCTATCTTACAAACGGCCTGCTGGGACTGCCATTCGAATCAAACCGTATATCCTTGGTATAATAAGATTGCTCCGATATCTTGGTATCTGGCGAGGCATATTAACAATGGTAAAAAACACCTGAACTTTGACAACTGGAACGACTATGACCCAGCTAAACAAATCCATAAAAGCGAGGAGATAATTGAGGTAATTGAAGAGAATGAAATGCCAATTTTTTCATATACTTTGCTGCATCCGGAAGCTAAATTGAGCGAAGAGCAAAAAGCTATACTCATTCAGTATTTTTCCAATACACCTTAAAACAAAAATCCCGACCAAGGCCGGGATTCAAGTGATTCAGCTGGGGCTCGAACCCAGGACCCCAACATTAAAAGTGTTGTGCTCTACCAACTGAGCTACTGAATCTTAATTTTTTAAGGGACTGCAAAGATAAAGTCAAAGAATTTGAAAACCAACAAATTCAAATGGAAATTTCGCTTTTTTTGCTATCCAAATAAAATGCGTAAATAAAATAAGGGATTACGGAGCTTTGCACGCATATCTACACTTTCAAACATACAGGAAATGGTATCGCGTAACTCTTTATTTCTGCGTGCTTTATTGACCACCAAATTAAACAACCACGGATATGCAGTTAAGTTTTGCATGGTTTGGCTCAACTTCAATTCGCCACCCAAACGGCGATAGACCAAGTTATCATAGGTGCTCAACTTTTGACCAGTAAAATCGCTATTTGGATAATTCTCAGCTATTACTTCTGCTGCCAGCATTCCTGAAATCATAGCATTGCCTATACCCTCTCCTGTAAATGGATCAATCAGTGCGGCTGCGTCGCCCAACAAGATTAAATTATCAGCAGATATCTGTGAATGACCACCTAGTGGCAATCCGTGTAATTGAATATCGCCATTCAAACGAGCATGTTTAAATCGAGGTGCAATAACGGGGTGGTTTTCAATCAAGTCCGTAAATAAAGCCTTAAGATTCAACCTTTTCTTTTTTCGGATATCGGCACGTATCCCCAATCCAACGTTGGCCTCACCATTAGGTAAAGGGAAAATCCAGAAATATCCTGGCAACAAATCCTTCAAGAAATGCAACTCAATAAATCCTTCTTTATCTAAATCCCTTACACCATGAAAATAGGCCCGCAAACCCAAGGAGTTTTTGTGATCCGGAATACTCAAGCGCATAATATCTTTGGCAATCTTAGAGTAGGCACCATCAGCAGCCAAAACTAAATCTGCCTGATAATGAACATCTAATTTCTCATTACCCAAACAGATTGTAGCACCTTGTCGCCTGCTGTATGTAATCGCTAAATCTTCTACTAAGGTAATGAGCGGTTCCTTGCGCACCCACTCAATAAGTTGATTGTCAAAATCTACGCGTTTAGAGATAAAACCGGGTGCAGTATCTGAATTGGAATTATAATCCAACTTAAAAGGAACCTTGAGCTCGTTATTTTCTGAACCGAAAAATTTTACACCCCAAGAAGGCAAACTTGTTGGATGAGCAAAAACCGCCTCTGCAGCATCTATGGAAAGTTTACGAAGCACCCATGCCACTTTGCCACTGCAAGCATC
>JAFMKE010000162.1 GCA_017853115.1 Verrucomicrobiota bacterium | reverse complement strand
CTCACTCAATCTCCACCGCAATTATTGCCACCCGGCGCTCTTGGGCGGCTTCTGGAGCATAGATGGAGTACTTTACATCCTTCGGGCTATCTGAAATGCCTTCTGCCGCGCGTTCTTCACCAAAAGGAACTTCGGTGAATGTCAAATCCCCTGCATCGTAATACGGCTTTAAACTCCCTTTATTCCACGTGAGTATATGGTTTTCCAAAGAAGCAATACGTCGCTTGGCTAGGTTAATGTTGTAATCGTTTAAGGCCAGCGGGCTGCAATACCCCTCAATACGCAAGTTTACGGTTCGTTTGCTCAAAACCAACTCAAGGGTCTCCAAAAAACTTTGGATTTCCTGGTAGGCGTTTTCCACGGTGGCAAACCACGCTGCCGCTTTTTGATTATCCATTAGCGCGTCAAAATAATCCCCTTCCACATGGATGTAATCTGCGTAGCAATCGGCATAACTCAAGTTGGTCGTGGTAGCCCACGAATTTGGATTGGGTTGGTCGTTGTGGAAATAGACAAGTGCCGGAACTTGTTCGCGTAAGGATTGCGCAAAGCCATCGATTGGATCAATTGTTGTCTCATCTGGTGAATTATCCGCTAAGCGCTCAAGTTCTTCGGGTGTTTCTTTTAGTTGGCGTTGAGCAAAGATATCGTAACAACAAGCCGCGTTTTTGAGTTGCAAGGCGCCGGCTCGATTACTCGCAAATAAGGCATCGCCTTGGGTAGTTTGGATATAGTATTGGTCATTGGCACAGGAATTTACAGGTTTGCCCAAATTACGCACTGAGCTCCAGGTGCCCTGTTCGAAAGTACTCTGAAAAATGTCGTACCCTCCGAAACCATAATACCATGCAGAACTGAAGTATAAGGTGCTCGTTTTTGCGTCGAAATACGGCGTAGATTCGTTGTCCATAGTGTTGATGGAAGGTCCTAGATTAATGGCTTCATCGAAAATGCCGGTTTCCTTTTCAACCGCCTTCCAAATATCTAATTGTCCCTCACCACCGGGCCTGTCGCTGATAAAATAGATTTCTCGTTGGCCAGCGGCATTTATGGATGCTGTAGCTTGTGTTTCTGTATATGCCGCCGTATTTATGCCGAGGGGAGTAGCTGTACCCCAGGTGCCATCTTTTAAGGCTCTGAGGTAGAGGTCACATCGTTTGTCTCCTGTTTCGGTGGTAGCACAAACACTGAATAAAAACTCTTGGGTTTCAGCCAGGAAATATCCACTGGCGATGTCTACACTATCTCCAAAATCATCGGGGAAAGCTAGACTGCTTTGACTGGCTTTTTCCTCCTCCCAATTGTAAAACAAGAGTTTAGATTGGAAGGCTGATTTAAGATTCTTTTCAATGCTTTGTAAGGAACTCAACTGAAGGGTCTTTTCATCCAAGAAGCCCGCAGCAAAATCGGAGTATCCGGTATTTATCGGTTTAGGAAAATGATAAATCTCCACCTTATCATCGGATGGTTGGTCTTTGGCCCAGGCGCAAGAGGCAACCTCATGCTGTGATTTTTGTTTGTAAAAATCATTTTGATCATAGCCATTATTGAAGGATTGAAACTGCTGACTCGCCTCATCATAAGCTCCCAACAATTTATAATTGTTGGCTTTATAATAATTGAATAAGGGATAATCTTGGCTTCCCGAACTTTTTTCAAAAAAATCGCGCGCTTTTTCGTAATCCTTCAAATGGTAATAGCTTAAGGCGATGGTTTGCGTGGCCTTGTCGTTTTCTCGGTTAAACTTTAAGGCTTGTTCTAAATAGGCGATTGTCTCATAGAATTCACCGGCATCATAGGCCTCGTAGGCGGCTTGTAAAAACTGTTTTTCAGTTTGTGCCTGCACCATTTGGGCAATGAGTAAAACAATAAACAAAATTCTCTTTCTCATCTTAAAAAACTATGCATTTGCGTTTGTACTTGATTTTAGGTTCTTCAACCTTTTTTATAATGTAAACTGCTCCAATTTCTATCCCTCCGTATGAATTTGTGGCTGCTCTGAGGGGACTTACATTGCTGTCGTAGGAAAAAGCAAAGAGCCAATTGTTTTTCTGGTAACGAACAATTCCGCTAATCGCGTCCTTCCATCGGTAGTAAGAGCCAAAGGATATAGAAGTTTGGGCAGGGCCATCATTTTTTAGGTAATATTTGGCAAGGGCACCGAAGGTGTGTTCACTCAGTGTTCGTTGCACCTGGTGTAAATAATCGAATCGAAGTTCCCATTGGGGAGTAAGCGGAAATTGGATATACGCCGGGAGTGCCAGTCGCCGAGCGAGTTGTATACTTCGTCCGTCATCAATAAAACTCTCCTGGATGTTGTTGAGGTGATGTAAGCCAAAGGCCATACCAAGACTGGTTTTTTCCTTGATGATCAATCCGATTTGTGAACCGATAGATAGGTCGGGGCGGGTAAATTGAAGATTGTCAAAATTCTCGGCTATTGGAATAGTAGGGTCGAAGAAATCACCGGTATATTGATTGTCGAATTGGAGTTGACTGGTATTCAAACTTTTATTCACCAATGCCAAGCCCAAACCTGCTCCAAGTTTCATGTTCAGCTTCTCGTTAATAGGTACGAATAGCGAATAACTTACAGGCAACTGTAAATAAAATGTGCGTAGCCTGCCATCCCCAGCCTGATCAAAAAAACTCTGTCCACCCGCAGCAAAATAACTTTGAAACTTTTTACTTTCGACGATATTCACATCGTAGGAAAATCCAAGTGTGTTGTATGGGACAGACACTGTAGCCCATTGGTTGCGGTAGAGTGTGGCGAAACGATGATTGCCATCAAAATTACCTGCAAAGGCAGGCGATTGTTGCATTCCTTGTAGTGTAAATTGGGTGTAATGAATATCTTGCGCATGCAGATTACTTATGCTTAAGAAGCTCAAAAGAATAACCAACGATGCTATGTAATGCTTGGTGTTCACCATCTTACTTTATCAAACTAACATTACCTTTTAAGAAAAATGCTTCTCCACCCTCACAAAAACCGCTGCAGTACCAGGCAAATGCGGCAGGGGATAGTTGCTTTTGTTTAAAGCTGCCGTCCCAGCCCGTAGACTGATCATAACTTTCGTAGACCATTTGCCCCCAGCGATCATAAACTGCCACATAAAATCTGTCGATTGGCACTGAGGAGCGCACGAGAAATACGTCATTGTTGCCATCGCCATTCGGCGAGAAGGCATTGGGCACGAAAATCTTGTCTTCTATACATTCGGGTAATTTCACATAAACAGTCACATCTGTTTTATTTGGACATAAACCATCATTGATTTCCACGGTATAGGTGGTTGTGGTTAGCGGAGTAGCAACCGGGTCAGGAATGTTTAAGGCGCTTAAGCTATTCTCATACACCCAAGTAAAATCATTGACTGCCGAGGAGAAAGCTTCCAGCTGACTGCTTTCGCCCAATTCTATGGTGTCTGGATTGGCTGCGGCTGTGATATCCGGAAGTTCATCTGAAACGAATAACACGATGCTGTCTACAGCTTGGCAGCCTGCCGAATTCGTCGCTTCAACAGTAATGGTCATTGGATTTGTAGCGGTAAAACTCACTTGGCTACTTCCTTGACCACTAATTACGGCAGTTGCGGGTTCCCATTGAAAGAATACATTCGATTCTCCGCTCGTCGTGGCGATGAAGCTTTCGCCCAAACAAACCGAGTCAGGCGCTGCAATGGAAAAATTCAAGCTATCGATCAACAAGGTTTGGATGAATGTATCTACACAAGAGCCGTTGCTCACGATTAG
>JAFMKE010000161.1 GCA_017853115.1 Verrucomicrobiota bacterium | reverse complement strand
TGATGTTGCCGTTGGGAGTCGATATGTGAGTGACGGAGGCTTCAATAACTGGCCTTTATTTCGAGTTTTCCTCTCCAAATTCGCTTCCTACTACGTGGAATGGATTCTGGGTACTGGGGTAAAAGATAGCACTGCAGGTTTCGTATGCTACAAAGCAGAAGTACTCCGAAATATCGATCTCAATAATATTCAGTTCATTGGCTATGCCTTTCAGATAGAAATGAAATACAAAGCCAAACTGCGAGGATTTTCTATAAAAGAAGTTCCCATTATATTTACCGACCGTGTACTCGGTGAAAGTAAAATGAGTAAAAACATTATTCGAGAAGCCGTTGTAGGTGTATGGCGATTGCGGCAAGAAAAGTAAGTTGGTTGCTTGTGGATAAACCAAGCGCTTGATTTATTTGTTTCAATATCTTTATATAAATAAATCCTTTCATATGAAAAAGAATATGGGAAAAACTGACAAGTTGATTCGCTTGTTTGTTGTAATTGGTTTCGCGCTTTTGAGTTATTTCAAGGTAGTGAATGGTGTGTTAAGCTATGTTTTATTGGGGGTTGCTAGTATTTTCCTGCTAACGAGCTTTTTAAATTTCTGTCCATTGTACACCTTAATTGGGGTTAACACTTGCAGTGTAGACGAACAAAGCAAAGAATAATTGGAATCCGCTTTCGATTTATTCCGGACTACAAGAGAGAGAATTTATGACCTAGCCAATGATATGGCCTGGGAAGAGGTTAATACTATCCCCGATGGCTTTTCCAATTCTATTTCTTGGAACTTAGCGCATATCCTTGTTACCCAACAGTTGCTTCACTATAAACTCAGTGGACTAGAAATGCTTTTAGATGATGTATTTATTGAAAAGTACAGAAAAGGATCCAAGCATGAGTCAGCAATGTCAAAAAAAGATTGGAAAAAATCGTTGGATTTACTGGCCACTTTGGCCAAGAAACTCGAAAATGACTATTTCTCAGGTAAATTTGTGGAGTTTCAACGATACCCTACCTCTTATGGATATGAGTTACAAAACATAGAAGAGGCAATATTATTCAACAACATCCACGAAGCCCTTCATCTTGGCTACATGATGAGCATGCGAAAGACCTTGAATAGTCAATAATCAGCGACTAGTAATCGGAAAAAGGTACCTCTACATTCTCTATCTCGTTCCAAGGTAAACCGTACATCCCAACTTCTGCCATAAAAGGGTCTGGATTCATCTCTTCAACATTGTATACTCCCGCTTTTTTCCAAATACCTTGCATCATTAATTTGGCACCGAGCATTGCAGGAACACCCGTCGTATAACTCACACCTTGACTTAAGGTGTCATCATATGCATCCTGGTGTTTGCAATTATTCCAAATGAAATAAGTTTTATCCTTTCCATCCTTTATTCCTTTGATATAGCATCCAATAGAAGTTTCACCAACATAATTTTCACCTAATGAACCAGGTTCAGGTAAAATAGCTTTTAAAAACTCAAGAGGAACGATTTCCTGGCCCTGAAACTTAACTGGTTTGATACTAGTAATACCTATATTCTGCATTACACGTAAATGCGTCAGGTACTCTTGACCAAAGGTCATCCAAAATCGGGCTCTTTTAATGCTTGGAAAATTTTTCACCAAGCTTTCTAGTTCCTCATGGTACAACAAATAACTTTCTCTTTCGCCAATATTATGATAGGTGATGGGCTGATGAATACTCATTGCATCAATCTCATGCCACTCACCATTCTCCCAATATTTACCTTTTGATGTAATTTCCCGAATATTTATCTCTGGATTAAAATTGGTGGCAAAAGCTTTACCATGATCACCACCATTGCAATCCACAATATCCAAGTAGTGAATCTCATCGAAGTGGTGTTTGGCAGCATGGGCCGTATAAATTTGCGTTTGACCCGGATCAAAACCGCAACCCAAAAGCGCCATTAGTCCTGCTTTTTCAAACTTTTCCTTATACGCCCATTGCCATTTATATTCAAATTTAGCCACATCCTTTGGTTCATAGTTGGCCGTATCTAAATAATGTACACCCGTTTCCAAACAGGCGTCCATAATGGTTAAATCTTGATAAGGAAGCGCTACATTAATAACCATTGCGGGCTTAAATGACCGAATGAGCTCAACTAACTCAGGAACATTGTCTGCATCAACTTTTGCCGTTTGAATTTTAGGTCTATCCGGATATTTTGCGGCAACATCGGCAGCGATTTTGTCGCACTTAGCCTTTGTTCTGCTCGCAAGCATGATATCAGTAAAAACCTCATTAACTTCTGCGCATTTGAAGGCTACAACGGTTCCTACACCCCCAGCACCAATAATTAATACTCTTCCCATAATTTACTTTAAAATAGGATGTAAATGTAAAGCAATCCATTCACTAAAATTTAAAACTGAAACACAATTTTTGCTTCTTGAGTGTAATTAATGGGAACACCATATTGTTTTGCTGATTCGAAGGGCACCATATTGAGGACATGCGCTTGTGCTAGTATATCTAAAAAATCATCGCCTGTAGATTGCACAATTTCAGCAACAGTTACAATTCCCTTTTCACTAATGGTGTAAAGCAAAGTGCATTCCCATCGTTTGCCGGAATAGAATGGATCGTTTCTTAAGATTTCTGGGAGCGGTGGATTAGCGAGATATTTTGCTATTTCCTCTTCGCTGCAAGCATATTTTTGCTCATCAATTTTTAATTGGATACAATCTGTTGTATAAATAGGGGGCTCTTCCTTCTTGTGACTAAAGGCCATGGCTGATTGATAAGGACTTTGCTCCTGAAAGTAATCTCTCATCACCTGGCTATGCTCATTAAACTGCCTAAACAAAACCAGCGCTCCATCTTCATCATACTCCTTCCATTCGTTAATAGGCAAGCCATCTTTATATTCTGCATCCAGCTTAAGCTGCCCATTATCGAAGTACTCGTTAACGGGGCCGTTCAGCACATCTTTATCAAATGAATACTCCTTAACTAACACATCTAACTGCACATGATAACATCTGAATTTACCGATAAACTGATCTCTTTCATTTACATAACAATTGCAGCTATAAATGGTGGTTTCAGGACTCGAAGCAATTGTCCATTCAGCATCAAATGCTATATATTTTTTCTTTTGTGCCAAAAGAAAACCGGGAAAAGAAAGGAGAAGAAAAAGAAAAAGGCTAATTCTCATGAAGGCTCTTATTCTTCAGTATCCTTTCCGCAAAATGCATCAACCAAGTTTTGCGCATCACCATAACCGAAACGCAAGGCAATTTGTGCATCATTGCAGGCTTTATCCGTTTCACCCAAGGCATTATTGATGGCAGAACGAACATAATATAATTCTGGTTCTGAAGATACTAAGGCAACCGCCTTTTGAATAATTATTTTTGCAGCCATAGGCTCACCAAGCTCTAGTAAACACTTACTCTTAAGGGCTAGACCATGGACATCTTTCGGTCGCTGTTCTATGTAATAGATTATATTCTCTAAAGCCGAAGAATAACTCCCTAAATCATAATAAATTTCAGCAATATATAAATAGGCATCTGCGAGATTTTTATTAAAAGCCAAAGCCTGCTTAAAATCAACAATGGCATCATCAAAAATCTCAAATTTAAATTTTGCTATTCCACGATACAAGTATACTTCTCCGGAAAAACTTTCAGAGCCTTCTTTGATTCCTTCGCTTATCAGTTTATCGCCTAAAGTCATAGCAGAACGATAATCTTCTGCCTCGACAAATGATTTTAGTTTTTTAATATCCTCTTGAACCG